>JAUVQZ010000195.1 GCA_030597865.1 Pseudomonadota bacterium
ATTGCCCACATCCTCGAGTTTTATTTTACCACCGGTGATTCCAGCACACCGGTCCAGGACCGGTTCATGGAAGGTCTGATCATCAATATCATGGAGAGCTGCGACAGGGTCCTCAGGGATCCCGAAGATTACCAGGGCCGTGCCGACCTCATGTGGTGTTCAACCATGGCCCTGAATGGCTGGACCGCAGCCGGCCTTGGTCTGGTGGGTTTTCCCATGCATATGATTGAACATACCTTGAGCGCGCACCATAATGTTGCCCATGGTGCTGGTCTCAGTGTGGTGATGCCGGCCTGGCTCTCATTTCAGGCCCAGAAAAACCCGGAGAAATATGGCCAGTTTGCCAAAAGAGTTTTCCAGGTAGAAAATAACGACCAGGCAGCGGCTGCCATGGAGGGTATTGCCCGTCTTAAAAACTGGTTAAAAAAAATAGGCTGTCCGACAGCCTTGGCAGGTCTCAAAATAAGCCCGGCTGAAATCCCTTTTCTGGCCCAGCAAAGTCTTCCCTTGGCCTCGCTATGGCGCCTAAAAGGGTATGATAGTGAAAAAATAGAAACTATTCTAAGAGGTTGCGTTTAGTGCCTTTTACAGATGTCTGTTTTTGGTTAAAAAAGCTTGGCCAGGCAGGCATTATCTGCTAAATTGCGTCCTGTTTTTAAGTGGAAAAAATGTCAAAAATGCTCGTCCCAACAATCCCGTGCCACATTGTAAGTAAAATTATCCACCCCGCATTTCCCGTCATTCAAGGGTATTATTATGCACCGAACGGACGGTCACTCCACCCGAGGTAATTCATGCCAGAATCAAATAACTTTGACCTTAATGATTACACCAATAAGGAAACAAGTAAGATTTATGATGTTGCCGTAAAAACAATCCGCAAAGAAATAGCCAATGGTAAGACCTTTAATGAGGCCATCCTCGCGCTCACCACAATCAATGAGGCATTGCGCCACATCATCATTGATGATTTCTTGAAAAATCTCATCGTAGATCAACATTTCAATAAAGGCCGGGGCCTCGACGACCTTGCCCTTATTCTCGATCTTCCATACGAAAAGATGGAAACCTGTCGCGATACAATTATTGAAGAACTCTATCTATACAATAACGACGAAGATGATGACTTTCACCACGCCGATGTTAGTGAAATGACTCATTAATACCGGACTTCACCTAACGCATCAAGTCTCTTAACCGTGTGCGCCCCCCTTCTCGGTCCTGATGGAAAAAACTGAAACCAGCCCCCAAGCAGCTGAGCTAATAACTGTCTTTCAACAGGGGGGCTCCGGAGAAAAGAAAATACAGGGTATTAAGATCTACGGTCAACAGATCAAGATCGTTGAGGTTATAGATTTTCCAACCACCCTTCCTGATTTCATCGACGATCCCCAAGAGTTTTTCCCAGACCATATCCAGGGCACCCTTGTCCTTAGCTTTCTTAAGCATCCGGACCTGGTGGACCATGGCGCTGAGTATTGTTGCCGGCAAGGTATTGCCATGATAGCCAGTGGGCCGCGCAAGATACCTGGAGCTATCTGCCCCATCACCTGTTGCGGCCTGGCAAAAAAAGATGCGCTTGGCAGATATGGCCAACAATTCGGCATACCTGAGTATAAGATAACCCTGAAGAACGGCAGGATAAGCGCCATTGATGTCCTCCGGGGCGCCTCCTGTGGGGCCACCTGGCTTGCCCTGCCAAGGCTGATGGATTGTGGCCCGGAGCAGGCCCTGGAAAAGGTGGCAAGGGAGGTACAGTTTCTCTGCCAGGCAGATCCTGCCAGTTTTGATCCCATCACCGGCCACAGCCCTCTCCATTTTGCCGGTAATGTCCATACCAGGGCCCTGGAAAAGGCCCTTAAAGAGGCGAAATAGTCACCCTACTCTTTTTCACGCCAGATTTTCGCTCCCACCCTGCGTAACTTCTCATCAAGCCTCTCATAACCACGATCCAGGTGGTAGACCCGGGAGATAGTGGTCACCCCCTGGGCCGCCACGCCAGCCACCACCAAGGAGGCACTGGCCCTGAGGTCGGTTGCCATAACCTGGGCACCGGTGAGCGTGCCGGTTCCGGAGACAATGGCCCGGCCGCCATCCACCCGGATATCCGCCCCCATCCTCCGCAGCTCAGCAACATGCATGAAGCGATTCTCAAAGATAGTTTCATCGATGACGCTTAGTCCAGTGGTACAGGTCATCAGGGCCATGATCTGGGCCTGCAAATCCGTTGGGAAGCCTGGGTATGGCATGGTCTTCACATCAACACTCTTGATTGGCCCGGAACGGGCCGCAATAATGGACGACTCCTTCTCCTCAATATAGATACCCACCGCCCTCATCTTCTCCAAAAAAGAGGGGAGATGGGCTGGGTTGCAGTTACGGAGGGTCAGTTCACCCCCAGCCGTGCCAACAGCGGCTATATAGGTGCCTGTCTCTATTCGGTCGGCAATAATCGTGGTGGCCGTTGCCCTAAGCCCATCCACACCCTCCACAACAAGAACATCGGTTCCCCGGCCCTCAATCTTGGCGCCCATGGCCACGAGCATATCAATAAGATTGCCGACCTCCGGCTCCTTGGCAGCATTTTTAATAATGGTCTTTCCCTGGGCCAGGGTTGCGGCCATAAGCATATTTTCGGTGCCGGTCACAGAGGGAAAATCAAAGTAGATGGTATCACCCTGCAGACGCCCCTTAACAAAGGCATCAACATAACCGGATTCAAGCTCAATCTTGGCCCCAAGCTTCTGTAGGCCCTGCATGTGAAAATTTATGGGCCTGGCCCCAATGGCACAGCCACCGGGAAGAGAAACCCGGGCCCGCCCCAAACGAACCAGGAGCGGCCCCAAGACCAGTACCGAGGCCCGCATGGTTTTAACCAGATCATAGGAGGCCTCAAAGCCCTCGACATTATCAGAGTTTATGACAAGGGTATGGGGTTCCGGGTAGTGATAGGTGATCCCTAATGTTTCCAGAAGCACCAACATGGTACGGATATCCCTGAGGTCAGGAACATTATACAGGGTGTGCTCACCAGGACAGAGAAGGGTTGCGGCAATAAGAGGCAGGGCGGCATTCTTGGCGCCACTGACATTAATTTCACCGTGGAGGGGGTGACCGCCTTCAATAATTATTTTATCCATAATCTTTTTTTGTTATGTGCAGCTCGTGATTAACCCCATCTTGGAGGATTGGTAACCAACATGAAATAAAGGATGCCTAGATTCAGAAACTCCGCCTGGCCTTCAAAATTCGAGGCAGACCTGCATAATCATCTATCACAGTGAGGTGGTCAAAGGAAGCAAAACTTCCAAAGAGGTCCAGCACCTCCTGCTTTTGATCATAACCGATCTCCATGAGAAAGAAGCCGCCGGGTCGCAGATATTTTTCAACAGCAGGGGCAAGGGAGGAAATACACCCTAAGCCGTCTTCACCGCCGCCATCAAGGGCAAGATGGGGCTCATGGTCGACAACATCGGACTGCAGGGTGCTGAAGGTGGATTTCTTCACATAGGGGGGGTTGGAGACCATGAAGTCAAACTGCGCATCCCTGCCAAAGGCGGAGAGAAAATCGCCATTGACCAGGGAAACCTTTTTGGCACAGCCATGGTGATGGATATTTTGGCGGGCCACAGCAAGGGCAGGGAAGGATATATCCACCGCAACAAGGGTGGCACGCGGCAGCTCCAGGCTCAGGCTCACCGGCAATATACCGCTGCCCGTGCCAAGATCAAGGATAGTGCCGGAAAAGCTGGCCTTGCCAGGGACAAGGGCCAAGAGCTGTTCAACCAGCAGCTCCGTTTCCGGCCTTGGGATGAGGACGTCCGGCGACACCGTAAAATCAAGGCCCCAGAACTCCTGGTGACCCACTATATAGGCAAAGGGTTCACGGCTGGCACGACGCCTAAGATAGCTGTGAAAAAGCTCTTCATCACCAGGGCGCACCTCATTAGTTGTTATGAAAAGCTGGGGACGGGAAAGACCAAGAATGTCGCCGAGAAAAAAAGCGCTTTCGAGCTGGGGATCATCAATGCCGGCAGCCTGCAGAAAGGCGACCCCCTGTTCATAGAGTTCGGCAGTGGTGGACATGGACGCTCTACCATGAAAAATGGTAAGGGGTCAGCAGCTGAGCCCTTACCGGTTTGGGAAAGTTGTAACCTTTACCCCTAAGATGAACTGTGCTCAGGAAATGATTATTGCAGGGTTTTCAAGGACTCGGCCTGGAAAGAGGCAATAAGGGGGTCAATTATATGTTCGAGTTTACCCACAAGGACATCGTCAAGCTTATAGACCGTCAAGTTGATGCGGTGATCTGAGATACGTCCTTGGGGATAATTATAGGTACGGATACGCTCACTGCGGTCACCGCTGCCGATCTGGCTCTTGCGGTCTTTAGAGATACGATCATGCTGCTCCTGCTGCATCTTGTCAAGGAGACGGGCACGCAGGACACGGAGACCCTTTTCCTTGTTTTTATGCTGGGATTTTTCGTCCTGACAGCTCACAACAAGACCGGTGGGCAGATGGGTGATGCGGACGGCAGAGTCAGTGGTGTTTACAGACTGGCCGCCTGGGCCTGAGGCCCGAAAAACATCAAAGCGAAGATCAGTGGGAGCAATGTCCACCTCGACCTCTTCCGCCTCTGGCAATACGGCAACAGTAACCGCAGAGGTGTGGATTCTGCCCTGGGTTTCTGTTTCAGGTACACGTTGAACCCGGTGGACACCGGATTCGTATTTGAGCTTGGAATAGACCTTGTCGCCGCTGATCAGGGAGATAATTTCTTTGAAACCACCAATACCAATGGGGTTGCTGGAGAGAATCTCCACCCGCCAGCCTTGGGATTCGGCGTAGCGGCTATACATGCGGTGCAGATCGTTGACAAAAAGGGCTGCCTCGTCACCGCCCGTACCAGCCCGGATTTCCAGGAGGGTATTCTTCTCATCGTTTGGATCGCGGGGAAGAAGGGCCAGGCGCAGCTCGCTCTGGAGCCGTTCAGAGTCCTGGCTGAGCTCCGCTATCTCAGCACGGGCCAATTCACGGAGCTCAAGGTCATCTTCCTGGAGGATCTCCTGGTTGTCCTTAATCTCCTGCTGAACATTTTTATACTCATTGTACAGGTCGTTAAGGCGGGTTACCTGGGAATGCTCCTTGGCAACCTTGCCGTACTGAGCTTGATCGCCCAGTATGGCTGGATCAGAGAGTTTCCCCTCAAGCTCCAGGAGCTTTTCGTCCAGGTGGGCAAATCTGCTAAAAATATCCATGGGATGATAACCAAAAAAGACAGGGAGGTCTTTTTCTTATTTCTCCATGGTACGGCCATATTTTTTCAGGAATTTCTCGACACGGCCAGCAGTATCAATAAGCTTCTGCTTGCCGGTGAAAAAGGGATGGCAGGCTGAACAGATGTCAAGACTCATCTCGGTGCTTACAGAACCGACTTCGACCTTGTTTCCGCATGCACAGCTTGCCTCAATTACATGATATTCGGGATGGATATCTTCTTTCATTGCTGAATC
>JAUVQZ010000294.1 GCA_030597865.1 Pseudomonadota bacterium
AGCAGGAGGGCAGGGTGGTCGCCATGGTTGGTGACGGCATTAATGATGCACCGGCCCTGGCCACGGCAGATCTCGGCATTGCCATGGGTACAGGGATCGATGTTGCCATTGAATCAGGGGACGTGGTGTTGATGAAGGGCAATCTTGATGGCGTGGTAACGGCCCTCTCCCTGAGCAGGGCGACCATGACCAATATAAAGGAGAATCTCTTTTGGGCCTTTGCCTATAATATTACCGGCATTCCGGTGGCAGCGGGTGTTCTCTATATTTTTGGCGGCCCGACCTTAAATCCGATGATTGCCGGGGCAGCCATGGCGCTCAGCTCGGTCTCTGTTGTGACAAATGCCCTTCGTCTCCGCTTTTACAGGCCGCCGCAGATTTGATTTTCAATCCAACCTTCCTGGTTTGGTTATCTTCCCGAAACTGCGCCATTATTTACTGCTAAAGTTGACGGTTCGCGATCCGCAGTCAGCGCTTGGCTCCCCACGGTTTTATGGATGTTTTCTATGGAGACGCCGGAAAAGGAGATAGACGCTTTACCTCGAGTACACCCCTCAAGGGGGGCTTGAAAAGAACCCTTGGGGTATAACGACCTCAAACCGTAATCTGCAAACGGTAAACCTCGAAACAAGTATGTCTCATTAAGGCCTATGTGCCTAACTTCAACAGGATAGTACAGGTGGGAGGCTTGAGTGTGTAAGAAATGCCTTGGGGGAGAATCAGGGCTGGCGGATTTTTTTTAATTGCCCAGAGGTGATCGGTTTGAGTAACTCCAGGCCGATCCTGAAGGGCAGATTTTCTGCTGTTAATTTTTTGTTAAACCAGGTGGTTTTAACAGGGATAATGAATTCTCCGTCATCAAGATAAAAGACGATGTGGAGCGTGAACTGGTCAGATTCCATGGGGGCATAGGCCATGTGTTTGCGGTCGGTGATGATTTCCGCCAGGGCAAGACTGGCCCCATTGCAAGAGATGTCGAGAAGTTGGCCATGGAGACGCTCCGTCATAGCGGTCTGGCCGTGGGCATCGGCCAAAAAAAGACCAGCCCTGCCGTGGCCGGGGAAGCGTTCTTCTCTATGGTGCGTACTTGACATCAGTCAATGATCCGGAGTTGTTTGCTGATGGTCCTTTCCAGCAAGGGGGCCACCGTATAAATATCGAGCAGGTCATCACCTTTGCTGCCAGGATAGGTGTCGGCGCCGATGATTTTTTGTATACCATTTTCCCTAAGGCGTTTTCTGCTATCCCCTGCCAAGACAAGATGGGTGGCAAAGAGGAGTATGTCAGTGGCGCCGGCATCCCGGCAGCGTTGGGCCGTCTGGATAATGGAGCCACCGGTGCGAATCATGTCATCGCAGATAATGGCGGTTTTTCCCTCCACCACGCTGGCCACCTGCCCCACCATGGTTTTGTCCATGGCGTAGCGGTCTTTATCGGCGGCGGTGTGGGCGACACCAAGCTTGCCTGCCAGGCGGGCCACCCATTTTGATCGGCCATAATCAGGGGAGACAAGGACGAAATTGTCCATATTCAAGGAGCGGATCTTTTCGACAATCAGCTCATCGGTCTGTAGGTGGAGGGTGTGGATTTCTCCACAATGGGCATTGAGTACCGCCTCAGAGTGGAGATCGACAAAGGCAGCGAAATGGGGCCTGGCCCGGAAGATTTGTCTGGTCCTGGTAATACCCTTGGGAATCTCCTGGATGCCAGGTTTGGCCTGCTCCATGGTTGAATAACCAAGATAGGGAACAATGACATTGACGCTGTTGGCCATATAGTGGTGGCAGCCGTCAATCATATCGATAAGCTCAAGCAGGGCGCTGTCATTAGGGGTTGCCGCTATGATGACAATGTCTTTACCTGTAATGTCGGAGGGAAAGGCATGGTAGATCTCGCCGTCAGTGAACACCTCTTTGGCCATGGCCGTAAAAGGACAGCTAAAGAGTCCAGCCACCTTCCGGCCCAGACTCTCTGAGGCGGCATTGGCCAGAATTATAAGATCTTTTCGTGAGGTTCTTTTCATAATGTTCAAAATAGTCGGTA
>JAUVQZ010000203.1 GCA_030597865.1 Pseudomonadota bacterium
ATCTGATTACCCTGCCCGAGGTCCATCCGGAGATGAATCCTGTTCTCTACTGTCTCCCCCTGCAGCTGCTCGCCTATCATATTGCCCATCTGCGTGGCTGTGATGTGGATCAGCCCCGCAACCTTGCCAAGAGCGTCACCGTGGAATAGGGGCTTCTTTTTCTGGGCAACAAAAAAATAGGTCGCTCCTGGGATTGTCAGCCGGGTGCGGGTGTACTATGATCGCCGGAGCTGCTATGCGGCAGGAGGCAGGGATTATTCTCTGTTGTCTTGTCGTTACATTTATCTGAAGGGCAGCTGGGAAAATTTAATTTTTCCAGCTGCCCTAAAATTCTGCGGGCTGGCCATGGGCAAAACAATCCATTTTATTCCTGATAATGTGAAGATCACCGTGGATGACGGTGAGAATCTTCTGGCGGCAGCGGCAAATGCTGGCGTCTACGTGCCTGCTTATTGCGGCGGTGACGGGGTCTGTGGCCGCTGCAAGGTGCGCATTAAGGAGGGAGAGGTTGAGTCTGATCCCAGCCATAGCCTGAAGGCCGATGCCCATGCCCAGGGCTGGCGGCTGGCCTGTAAGAGCAAGGTCATCACGGATCTGGTGGTGGAAATGCCCGAGGAGAAGGGGCAGGACGGCAAGATCCATAAGCGCAAGCCCAAGACCACCCGGGCCATTTCCGCCCGCTCCCTGGATGCCCTCATTGGCAAGTGGGAGGTTGACCCACCGGTGGAAAAGCGTTTCTTGCGGCTGTCCCCCCCCCACCATTGATGATAATATCTCCGATCTCCAGCGCCTGCTGCGCGGCATTAAAAAGGGCTGTTTCGATTGTGTGGAACCCACCTATGACCATCCCCAACTCCTCCAGGGTCTGCCCTTTGCCCTGCGGGAGTCCAACTGGGAGGTGACCGTCATCCTCCTGCGCGGTAAACGCTCGGAGGAGCCTGACCGTATTATTGCCGTGGAGCCCGGCGACACCACCGGCCAGTTGTACGGCCTGGCCGTTGATATCGGCACCACCACCGTGGGTGGCCTTTTGATGGATCTCAACTCCGGCAAGGTGCTGGCCGAGTCCACGGCCTATAACGCCCAGATTGCCTATGGAGAGGATGTTATCTCCAGGATGATCTACTCCCAGCGCCCCGGTGGCCTCAAGACCCTCCAGGAGAAGGTGGTCTACACCATCAATCAGATCATCGAGAAGGTGTGCCGGGAGATGATCATCAGCCCCAGTGATATCAGCTATATCATGGCTGCCGGCAATACCGTGATGAGCCATCTCCTCCTTGGTATTGATCCCAAGTATTTGCGCGAGGCCCCTTACGTACCCACCTGCAGCCAGTTTCCGTTGACCCGGGCGGCCGATCTCGGGGTGCTGGCCCATCCCTCGGTGCGACTCTTTCTCTATCCCTCTGTTGCCAGCTATGTGGGCGGCGATATCGTCTCCGGCGTCCATGCCTGCCAGATGCATAAGAGCCCCAAGGTCACCCTCTTTATTGATATCGGCACCAATGGTGAAATCGTTGTTGGCAACGAGGACTGGATGATGTGCACGGCCTGTTCGGCTGGCCCGGCCTTTGAAGGTGGCGGCATCCAATGCGGTATGCGGGCCTCCTCCGGCGCCATTGAAAATTTTCATATCAGTCCCGACACCTTTGAGCCGATGATTATCACCATCGGTCGTACCAAGCCCCGCGGCATTTGCGGCTCCGGCCTGATCTCCATTGTCTCGGAGCTGCTTGAGGCCGGTGTCATTGATCAGCAGGGCAAGTTTAACAGGAAGATATCCCACCACCGGATTCGAGAGGGGGTGAGTGGATACGAATATGTCCTGGTCTGGGAGAAGGATACCTTGGTGGGGCATGATATCATCATCACCGAGGTGGATATCGATAACCTCAACCGGGCCAAGGGCGCCATGTATGCCGGTTACCAGACGCTGCTTGAGGCGGTGGGGCTCACCTTTGATGATCTTGACCGGGTCATCCTGGCCGGTAATTTCGGGGCCTATATTGACCTGGAGCGGGCCATCTGCATTGGTCTCCTGCCTGATGTGGATCGCGACAAGTTTTACTATATCGGTAATGCCTCGCTGCTCGGAGCCCAGATCAGTCTCGACGATCATAAGCGTTTCCGGGAGCGGAGCATGGTCAGCCAGCTCATCACCAATATGGAGCTTGCTGAAAATATCGAGTTTATGAACCATTATATGGCGGCCCTCTTTCTGCCCCACACCGACATGAGCCTCTTTCCATCGGTGCAAGACAAGCTTCCCAAGGGTGACTGATGGAGATCCCGCCGGATCTTTCCATCTGTCTCCTGCCGGAACAGGACGGGGCTGATCTCGGCCCCTGTCTTTCCGCCCTCTTTGCCTGCACCGACCCGCTCTCCCTGGAGATTTTTATGCCCCTGGGGGCAAACTGCGGTGGATGGCAGGATTCTTCCCGTCTTCATTTTCTTGACGTCCCAGCAGGTCCGCGCTCTTCCTTTGTGAACCAGGTGTGGCAGCATGCCCGGGGGCGCTACCTAGCCCTCTGGCATGGTGGGGTGATGGCCAGCCCTGCCTCCCTCTTTACCCTGGTTGAATTTCTCGATGACCACCCGGATGTGGCCGTGGTTGGGCCCCGCTTTTTTACCGATCAGGGCGATATGCTGGCCACTGCCTTTGGCCGCAGGGGGCTGCTGCCCCTGGCTGACTGCGTCATGCCGGGTTGGGACGGCCTCAGTAGCATGGCGGCGGACTGGTTGAGCGGTGCGGCCCTGGTGATGAGCAGCCTGGCCTTGGCGGATATTAGGCTGCCCAGCGGCAGCCTGGGCGGAATCTGGGAGCGCCGTCTTTGCCAGCGCCTGCAGCGCCAAGGCTGGCACATCTTCTTTGTCCATCTTGCCAGGGTGGTAAGCCCGGAGATATTCTGCGCCCCTGCCACGCCCTGGCAGCGCCTCAGGGATGATTGGCAGCAGTTGAAGCTGCGGTCCGTCCGATAGGTAGTTTTTCCGACAAATAAAGGGCGGAAAAGCACGCTAAATCAGTTTATTGTTATAGTTGTTGACATTAGAAGGGCAAAACGCTAATTTCGCTGTTCTGAGACGCTTTTTCCCCCTGACAGGGCAGCTCCGGCTGTTAAAGAGCTTCGTAATAACCATGCAAATACGTTTTTTTATAAAATAGTTATCAATCAAAAAAGAGGAGAAGTTGCGATGGGACAGGTTGTGCTCGCGATTGCTGAAAGTATTAATATTATGGGAAATAGAAGTGGTGGTGCCATGAAGGATCGTATCCCTGGCCCCATTCAGGAGATGGCTCGTGAGCAGACAGCAGCCGGTGCCACCTATCTTGATCTCAACATTGGCCCGGCCCGTAAGGATGGCACGGATCTCATGCCCTGGATTGTCGAAACCATGGAGTCTGCCATTGATACCCCCCTCTGTCTCGATACCACCAACACCGATGCCATGACCGCCGGTTTCAAGGCCATTAAGAATAAAGAGACGGCCATCATGAACTCCATCTCGGCCCAGCCCGAGAGGATGGAGAAGCTGATTCCCGTGGCTGCCGAGGCCGGCTGTAACGTTATTGCCCTGCTCTGGGGGCCTGACGGTATGCCCCGTGACTCCAACGAGCGTGCCTCCATGTCCGTTGAGCTCCTCATGGCCCTTAATGGGGCTGGCATCCCTAACGAGCGCATTCTCTTTGATCCCATCGGCACCCCCATGACCCTGGGTTCCGACCAGATCATGTCCGGGCTGGACTTTATGGAGATGCTCAAGGAAATCGCCCCGGGCGCCGGCTCCACCGTGGGTCTGTCCAACGTCTCCAACGGTGTTGCCGAGCATCTCCGCAAGCATCTTGACCGTACTTACCTCATCATGCTGATGAAGACCGGCATTACCACCGCCATTGTCAACTCCTATGATAAGGAGCTCATGGCCATCTGTAACGGCGAGCGTCAGTCAGATGTGGATATGGTCCATGGTATGATGGACGGCAATAATCCTGATCCTGCCACCCTGTCCGGCGTTACCCTGGAGCATTTTAAGACCTATAAGGCGCTTTCCGGCCAGATCATATTTAGTGAGTCCTGGCTGGAGTTATAGAACAAGGGCTTTTATCGTTTTTTTTTAAAGGGGCCTTGCACGGCCCCTTTTTTTATTGTTTAGATTGTAACTTTACAGCAGCACCCCATCTGCTCGCAAACAGGGCACTGCTGCATACCAATGTATAGCTGAGTGCCCTGTCTGCGAACATCTGGAGCACCGCCGCTACACAGCTGCTGCAAAGTTAGGTCCGGTGGATTTTCTCATTTTGAGACATCGCCTATAGTTATGTTTAGATGTCATGTGGAGGCCTGAGAATGTCGGATATCCCCACCCATCACATGATCTACGGTCATTGTACCGATTATATCACCGGCCAGAAGCTGGTGGATACCGATGATGAGCGCTTCCGTCAGGAGTTGGCGCGGACCATGGTGGAGGAAAAGGGCTGGGCCAAAGGGGATGTTGAGATGCGTCATACCATCGAGACCCTCTTTAACGGGCAGTTTGTCGCCTCAAAAATAACCATCACCCTGAGTATGGACGGCAAGCGTTGCCTGATTATTCGTTATGCTCCCGGTTCCCTGGTCACCCGTGAGCGCTCTGCGGTGGCCGCCGCCCGTGTCTTGGATGACAGCTACCAGATTCCCCTGGCCGTGGTGACCAATGGCCGTGACGCCGAGCTCCTTGATACCTATAGCGCTGAGGTGCTTGCCCAAGGGATGGAGGCCATTCCAACCAGGCAAGAGGTTGCAAAGATGTTTCCCGAACTTCGTTTTGAGCCCTATGACGACCAGAAACGCGAGCGGGAGCTACGTGTTTTAAATGCCTTTGATCTTGAGGTGTGCTGCGCTGGTGGTCCCTGCGCCCTGCCCAACGCCAAAGAAGGATAAAATTTAATTTTCAGGCCTGAGAATCAGCCAAAATGGTTGACCTCGGTGAACTATTACAGGATAAGAATCTCTGGCGGTCGGCATTTTGGATGATCAATGGGATGACCGTTAATACAAAAAATCTCCTGAGGAGTACAAGGAAATGGCAGAGTGGACAAAGACAAGCTGGCAGAATTTTGAGGCCCTGCAGCAGCCTAATTGGCCTGATATAGATGCCCATCAGAAGGCGGTTGATACGATTTCACTGCTGCCGCCCCTGGTTTTTGCCGGGGAGATCCGGGCCCTGAAGAAGCAGCTCGCCGATGCCG
>JAUVQZ010000121.1 GCA_030597865.1 Pseudomonadota bacterium
AAATTGAACTTTGTTCTTCGCCATGGAAAATCTCCTGAAATGTCATGATTTAGGAGCATTATCCAACAACTGGTAGGTCAAATACGGTCTGACCTCCAAAAAGGCTGAAGATTAGTGGTAATCACAATAAAGTATGTGCATGAAATCACTTAACAATGCGTTCAACGCCGACCCGCGAGCACGTGCATTTTCTTGAGCTAGGTTCAACAAATTACATCGCACAAGGTTAATTGCCAAATTGGTTGGCGGGCGGGTTAACTTGAGCGTTAGGGTATAATCAACAAAAATGGAGAATCAAATGAAAGACGTTTTATTTTTTGACAAAATGCTTACCCCCAAAATCATAACATTCGTGTACTGGCTATTACTTCTAGGCGCAGTCGTTGGTGGGATAGGTTCAATATTTGGAGGTTATGGAGGATTTTCGATAGGAAAGTTTTTCATGGGCATTCTTTATATTGCAGGTGGCGCAATTGGCGCAAGAATATGGTGTGAACTTCTTATTGTGTTATTTAAAATGAATGAGGCTCTACAGGAATTAAGGCGTAGATAAATTTATAACAACAAAGACATTTTTGACCAAAACCGCAAAACCGATGACATAATACCCATTATTTGTTGACTTTGGTGAATTCAAATTGCAAGTGCACCACGAGCGACTTTCCAGAACACTTCATGGGGAGTCCGATATACGAGGCACTTTCTTGGTCGATTATTTAGCCTTTTAAGGAGGAAACCGGGGACACAATACCTATTGTTTGATCGTGGTTTTTTCCTTTTCCCCTTCCCCATTCAGCCCTGAACGAGCAGGGAGCCGGGCAAGGCGAAGAGCACCCCAAGGGCACTTCCGCTGGGCGCGCAGCATGTCTGAGCGCAAGCGAGTTTCTGCAATGCCGCCTTTCCCGGCGGAAGGCGAGTGGTGCCGAAGGCCAGGTCTGTTAGGGGTGTCCTTTTTCCGTTTATTTTTGGACACGCAGCCAGTGAAACGGGCGAAAAGGAACAAAACCTGTTCGGAGCTAAACAGCTAATACTAGGCAACCAGCCCTAGACAAGCTGCCAAAACCCCCTTTATTTCTCCCCATACCCATCCATATAAATCCACAGCAGAAACCGGGGACATAATCCCTATTGTTTGGTACTGAAAACAAAAATCCCCACGCATTGACAAGTGTAACCCCAAGGGTTACACTTTAAACATGATCAAGTCATTCAGACATAAAGGGTTGGAAAAGTTTTTCTATTCTGGAGTCAAAAAAGGCATAAAACCGGATCACGCAAGCAAACTTGGAAGAATTTTAGACCGCCTCAATGCTGCAAATGACTTGAAAGACATGAACTACCCAGGTTCTGGCTTACATGCACTAAGTGGCGACCGAAAATGTCAACACTCTGTAAAAGTTTCAGGAAACTGGCGTGTAATTTTTGAGTTCGTCAATGGTGACGCATACATAGTCGACTATGACGACTATCATTAGGAGGTGTCACATGGGAGCAATGAAAAGACAACCAACACACCCCGGAAACATTTTAAGGGAAGATTACCTAAAGCCATTATCCATCACAATTCAGGACATGGCTTCCATTCTGGCTGTTTCCAGAAAAACATTATCAAAAATTATTAATGGTCACGGGGCAGTTACACCTGACATGGCTTTGCGGTTATCGAGAGCATTTGACACCACCCCTGAGTTATGGCTGAACCTCCAAAAAAACTATGACTTATGGCATGCTGCCCATGATTCAACAGCATGGAAAAGGGTTAAACCTATCCTTCCTACCCTTATGAAATCGCATGCATAAAAAAACACAGCGAACAATTCGCCCAAACACGAGGCGCGATCACTCCCGTTTTATCGGCTTCGGCCACCTAACTACAACTCGAACTTACTCGGCCCGGCCCTCGCTGGGCACCCTTCGACAAGCTCAGGGCACCGCCTTCGACAGGCTCAGGGCACTCTCCTCTCCGGATAACCTCGGGACCGCCGGTCCCTGAGCCTGTCGAAGGGCAATACCGCCTTTCCCGGCGGAAGGCGAGTGGTGCCGAAGGCCAGGTCTGTTAGGGGTGTCCTTTTTCCGTTTCTTTTTGGACACGCAGCCAGTGAAACGGGCGAAAAGGAACAAAACCTGTTCGGAGCTAAACAGCTAATACTAAGCAAACCGCCCAAGACAAGCTGCCAAACCACCCCCCCCTTATTTCTCCACATACCCATCCATGTAAATCCACAAAACCGCACCCAACTCCACCCCCTTGGCCTTACCCTCCGGACCAGGCAGCGTATACTCCGCCTCATTTAAGGCAGCAAACCCCCACCACCCCACCTGCGGACAGCTAAAACTAAAGATCCCGCTGCCATCGGCCTTGACAACTTGGGTGATATGGTAATCGCTGGGCGCCTTAAGTCGGCCATCCTCATTATAGAACTCCACCTCCACCTCAGCATGGGGCACAGGCTTACCGTCCATCAGCACCTGGCCGCTGAAACTATTGCCGCTATAGTTGGCAAAGGGCCTGGTCAACGGGACAATCTCCGTGGCCAGGCCCACCGGTGCATCCCAACCCGTATCAGCGCCATAGGCGGCGATAATGGTCTTGGTATAATGGATGATGAACAGATCCTCGGCCGGCTCCCAGTAAGGGCTTGGCTCCATGACAAATTGATAGACCCCGGGGCGCTTGACCCTACAGGTGGTCTGCCAGGCCTGATGACCCATCACCGCTGTTTTTTGCAGGGATGTCCCTAGATCATGGCGCTTGCCAGCCGTTACCACATAGAACTGGGCCGGCTTTGCCAGCTCCATACCGATATTTTCAAAGGGATGGGAAAAGGAAAGGGTGAGCTCAACGCTCTTTTTCTCCTGGCCGATGATATTTGCTGAAGGAATAACCATGCCGAAATGGGCCAAGGCCTGGGTGGAGGCGCTGACCAGGATGGCTGCCACAGCCAGGCTGAATATTTTTTTATGGGTCATTTTTTTATCTCCGTTCGTTGTTGGCAGGCCTTGCCAGGCGATTACCTGCCGGCAGGCGCTGTGTTACAAAATTATTTTTTGTATTACCTGGGCGTCAAAAAAAACCCCTGCCTGCTTCCCCATGCCCCCTTGATCTCTGCAGTGGTCACTGGCGGAGTATCGCTCCAGCTCGATAATACTCTTTTAGATTTCGTATTACCTGATCATCGTTGCCGTCTTTTGTCAACAGAAAAAGTGGTTGGTTGTTAGCATCACAAGAGTTTAGCGGCCCAGAGCAGAGATCGTTGCTGTCTGGCCCGGGCTGCGCGTGGCCTGCCTCAAGGGGCCGCGGCCCGGGCCGCATCGAGCCAGCCATCTAAGGTCTGCTGATGGGCCTTGATCCAGGCCTCGGCATGCAGCTCACAGGCCTGCCAGCTGCCCTCACCACGCTCCCGCATCTGCAGATTCTGGGCCGAGATATCGCGGGCCGGGATCTGCATTACGGCAAAGAGTTTGGCGGCATCAGGATGGGCCGCAGAGAATTGCTGGCTGGCAACGATATTCTGGGTGTTGATCTCAAAGCCGTAATTTTTGCCATTGGCCAAGGTGGTATCAACAGTGCGGTTGTCGGGCAGGGAGGAAAAGGGCACCTCAAGCCAGACCACATCGCGACCCGGCACCAGCACGCCGCTGACCCAATAGGGCGTCCAGGTATAGTAGAGGACCGGTTTGCCCTCCTGATAGCGGGTGATGGTCTCGGCAATGATAGCCCCGTATTCACCCTGGTTATGGGTGACGGTGTTGCGCAGGCCAAAACTAGTGAGCTGGTGCTCGATGACCCGTTCGCAGCCCCAACCCGGCGGACAGCCGGCCAGATCTGCCTTGCCATCGCCACTGACATCAAAAAGGGCGGCGATGTGGGCCTCCTTAAGCTGGGCCATGTTGGTGATCCGGTATCGGTCCGCTGTCTTCTTGTCGATCAGATAGCCTTGAGCACAGCCGGGGATATAGGCCCCCTGGCGATACATCTTGCTTGTACCGCCGGCCTTGTCGAAAAAAGCGGTGTGCAGGGGGTTCCAGTGGTCAGCGATAAAGGTGAGGTCATTATTGGCCACTGCCACATGCAGGGCCGGATATTTGGCAAACTGCACCGGTTTGACCTCATAACCCAGGGCCTCAAGGGCCTTGCTAACAATGATGGTCTGGAAATTCTCGCCATCGACATGGATCTGGCCGGGCTGGACCACTATGCCCTTGCCGGGTAGCTGGCGGTCAGAAGCCGCCCCTACCGGGGCAGACAGACAAAGGACGCCGACGAGGGCGGCAATAACAGGAAGAATTCGGGGCATAGAGGGCATAGTCATCTCTCGGTTGGATTGGAATAGGGGTAGGCTCTGGCCTTTAGGCCCTGCCCGTCTCTGCTTAGCCGCGAGCCCGGATCAGCTGACGGACCAGGCCGACAGGACCACGATCGTACCAGTGTCGCTGGGCCTTACCACCCTGCTGGCGGCCCATGGCCTGGGTAATGCGGTCAAGAATAATGGCCAGCAGGACGATGCCGACACCGCCAATGGTGGCCATGCCCATGTCCAAGCGACCGATGCCGCGCAGAACGAGCTGGCCCAGGCCACCGACAGCAATCATCGAGGCAATGACCACCATGGATAGGGCCAGCATCAGGGTCTGGTTGACGCCGGCCATGATGGTGGGCAGGGCCAGGGGCAGCTGAACCTTGAAGAGGAGCTGGCCGGGGCTGGCACCAAAGGAGCGGGCTGCCTCCACCAGGTCATCCGGTACCTGGCGGATGCCGAGATTGGTGAGGCGGATGAGGGGGGGCAGGGCAAAGATAATGGTCACCACCACGCCGGGCACATTACCGATACCAAAGAGCATGACAATGGGGATCAGGTAGACGAAGGCCGGCGTGGTCTGCATGGCATCCAGAATGGGCCGCACCACATCAGCGGCCCGGTTGCTGCGGGCCAGCCAGATGCCCATGGGCAGGCCGATGACAAAACAGAAGAACACCGAGGTCAGCACCAGCGCCAGGGTAACCATGGCCTCTGACCAGGCGCCGATCAGGCCGATAAAGACCAGGGCCAGCAAGGTACCGAGGGCCAGGCGCTTGCCGGAGATCTGCCAGGCCAGCAGGCTAAAAAGGGCAATAATAAGCAGGGCCGGGACGGCCTGCAGACCGGACTCAATACCGGACAAGGTAGCATCCACCGGCAGGCGGATGGCCTGAAAAAGGGGGCGAAAATGGCTGACCAGCCAATCAAGGCCCCGCTCCACCCATTGATCAAGGGGGATCAAGGCATCGGCAAAGGGATGGTGCCAGTCAAAACCACCCTGCTCTGCCGCATCGCCAGTCGTCAGCCAATCGGGCTGGCTGGCAGCAGTGCCGGGCTCGGCCTCCCAGGGGTTGCTGGCCGGGGCTGGATCAGGGCTGGCCCAGGGATTTTCAGAGGTATCAGCCATGGGCACGGTCCAGGGTTTGCAGCACAGCTGTTTTGGTGACGGCACCCAGGTAACGGCCCTGGCCGGAGACCACGGGCAGGCCACAGGGGGCCTGAGCCACCTTGCCGATCAAGTCGCCAAGGGGCATGGCGGCAGGCAGCCTTTCTATATTGCTGAGAAAGGCATCAGCAAGCTGGCTGCTGCCGGAGGCCATGGCCTGGCGGATGGAAACCTCTGAGACCACGCCGCAAAACTGTTGGTCCGGGTCGACCACATAGCCATAGTCACCATTATCAGCCTGTAATTTAATCAGGCCAGAGGTCAGGTCGCCGCCGTCCTGGTCAATAACCATATGCAGACTGGCGACATCGGCGGCCGACAGCACCGAGGAGACATTGACCCCTCGGAAAAAGGAGCGGACATAGTCATTGGCCGGATCATCAAGAATCTGTTGCGGCGTGCCCACCTGGACGATCTGACCGCCCTCCATAATGGCGATGCGGTCACCGATGCGCATGGCCTCGTCAAGGTCATGGGAGATGAAGATGATGGTCCGCTTCTTCTCCTTTTGCAGGGTAAGGAGCTCGTCCTGCATCTCGGTACGGATCAAGGGATCAAGGGCGGAGAAGGCCTCATCCATCAGCATCACGGCCGGATCGTTGGCCAGGGCCCGGGCCAGGCCAACCCGCTGCTGCATACCGCCGGACAGCTCATCTGGGAAACTGGCCCCATAGGCCTCAAGACCGACCTGGGCCAGGGCAGCACAGGCCCGAGCCTGACGCTCGGCTCGGGGAACATGAGAGAGCTCCAGGCCAAAGGCGGTGTTATCAAGAACAGTGAGATGGGGCATGAGGGCAAAGGACTGGAAGACCATGCTCAGATCGCGCCGGCGCAGCTCGAGGAGCTCTGGGGCGGATAGAGAGGCGATGTCGGTGCCGTCATAGATGATCTGGCCGGCCGTGGGCTCGATCAGGCGATTGAGGAGACGGACCAGGGTTGATTTGCCGGAGCCGGACAGTCCCATGATAACGAAGATCTCACCATCCTTGACCCGGAAACTGGCATCGCAGACGCCGACGGCCTGGCCGGTGGCCTGAAAGATCTCCTCCTTGTGCACTCCCTGCTGCAGGAGGCCCATGGCCTCCTGAGGGACATCGCCGAAGATCTTATAGAGATTATTGACTACAATTTTATCGGCCATAGCTCTATCGCGCGGCATGCCTAGGGGGCAGCCAAAACCTCCACCAGGGCAGTGCAGAGCTGGCGTAGATCGTTCTTACTGATGATATAGGGCGGCATAATATAGACCAGACGGCCAAAGGGCCTAATCCAGACGCCGCGCTCCACAAACTTCTCCTGAATGCGGGCCACATCCACCGCCTCTTTCATTTCCACCACACCTATGGCGCCCAGGACCCGAACATCGGCCACCGAGGCTCTTTCCCGGCAGGGGGTAAGCTCCTGCTTAAGGATGGTTTCAATCTCTTTAATCTTTTCCTGCCAGGCTGAGTTGTCGAGAAGCTCAAGGGAGGCAGTGGCCACGGCACAGGCCAGGGGATTGGCCATGAAGGTGGGGCCGTGCATGAAGAGGCCGGGATCGCCCGTGGAAATGGTGTCGGCGACCTCGGCTGTGGCCAGGGTGGCGGCCAGAGTCATATAGCCACCGGTAAGGGCCTTGCCAAGACAGATGATATCCGGACTGATGCCGGCATGATCACAGCCGAACATGGTCCCGGAGCGGCCAAAGCCGGTGGCGATCTCATCAAGGATGAGCAGCACATCGTAGCGGTCGCAGAGCTCGCGAACCCCGGCCAGATAGCGGGAATGGTAGAAATGCATGCCGCCAGCGCCCTGAACCACCGGCTCCATGATCACCGCAGCCAGTTCGTTATGATGCTGTTCCATAAGTGCGCTGAAATCGGCAAGATCGCTCTCGTCCCACGGATCATCAAAACGACACTTGGGTCGGGGGGCAAAGAGATGTTGGGGCAGGACAGCCTGGAAGATATGATGCATGCCGTTTTCCGGATCGCAGACCGCCATGGCCCCGAAGGTATCGCCATGGTAGCCGCCGCGGATGGTGAGCATCCTGTTTTTGGCGGTCTGCCCCCGGGCCTGCCAGTATTGAAAGGCCATCTTAATGGCCACCTCCACGGACACCGAGCCAGAATCAGCCAAAAAGACCCGCTCCAGGGGTTCCGGGGTGAGGCGGATAAGGCTGTCGGCCAGCTCCACGGCCGGCCGATGGGTGATGCCGCCGAACATGACATGGGCCATTTTCTTCAGCTGCCCTTCCACTGCCCCATTCAGGGCCGGATGGTTATAGCCATGGATGGCCGCCCACCAGGAGGACATGCCATCAATGAGCTCCCGGCCGTCAGCCAGACGCAGGCGGACGCCGGAGGCCGACTCCACCTGGTAGACGGGCAGGGGGTTGGTCATGGAGGTGTAGGGGTGCCAGAGATGGCGCCGATCAAAATCGAGAAGGTCGTTCATAATTTATTATACTTATTTTTCACGGACTGCCGTGGCTCCGATAGTCATCGGTAAGATTTTTCCCCATCCAGCCCTGAACGAGCAGGGAGCTGGGCAAGGGAAAAGCATTGCAGCATGTCTGAGCACCCAAACTACGGGCATAAACTACGCGAGTTTCTGCAATGCCCCTTGCCCGGCGGAAGGCGAGTAATGCCGAGAAGGCCAGGGCTGTTAGGGGTGCCCTTTTTGGGCAAACAAAGAAGAGTATTCCCTACAGCACTCAACACCCTACTAGACCTGATCAGCGGCCTGCTGATTACGGATCTCAGCCAACACCTCTTTACCGCCGTCAGCAAGGATCTTGGTGCCAAGCTCGGTGCCGATGCGGGCCGCCTCACCCTTGGGACCGCTCATAGTGGCGCTGATGTTTGTCTGGCCATCCAGGCTGACAAGCCCGGCGGTCAGGGTAAGCTCATCGCCGTTTAAGGTGGCAAGGGCAAAGGCCGGAATGGAGCAGCCGCCCTCAAGCTTACGCAGATAGCCGCGCTCAGCCAGCAGACGCGCCTCGCTCTCAAGGTTATTGAGGCAGGAGCGCACAAGCTCTCTCTTTTCAGCGCTGAGTCCACCTGCCGCCTCAATGGCCACACAGCCC
>JAUVQZ010000075.1 GCA_030597865.1 Pseudomonadota bacterium
GCGTGACTTTCATCGTTGGATCGATGGCACTCCAAGCAAGAAGTGCCTGCACACAATCCGGGGCATCTGGAACGCTCCGCAATGAAAGCAACCCTATCTTTAGCAGGTAGCCCTTCAAGGTTTGCTTCCGGAGCCGAGACGCGATGCAAGACGAGAGCAAATCTACAGCCGTAGCGATTTCCACCAGCTCATTAGCAATGCCGGCAAGCGGCTGCCAACCGTGGAGGAGTTTCTGCGCTACGCAGAGGGAGCCCCTGGCGGACTTGATGGCTCAAATGATCAGGCCTGGGCTGCCACCACAAACACCGGCCCGACAACGGTAGGCGGCGTGGCCAAGGCAGTGAGCCAGTTCAACGTTGTTGATGCGGCGGGTAATGTGTACGACTGGCTCGATAGCCACTACGATCTAGGCGATTATAGCGGTAACGTGACCCCTTATGCCTGGGATGCCGCTGTTGTCAATGTGGGTAAGGATGCAGCCACGCCACGCGGCTCCGTGTACCACGCAGCATGGCGGTCGTTCGTCGGCGGTGGCAATTGGGACCATGGTGTGCACTGCGGTGCTCGCTGTCTGGATTCCGCTGCGGGTCCGTGGGGTGCGGATGGCCATGTGGGGCTGCGCGGCGTCTGTGACTCCCTGTGAGCCTGACCCCTGATGTTGCCCCGCGACAGCGGGGGCTTGTGTTGCTGAGCAAGACCGAGCGGCTGATCGCCGATCTTGGGCCGGCCATTGACAAGATCCCCCGTGCCCAGCGTTACCGATATGCTGTCAGGCTGGAGGCCGCGCTGTGGAATCTGGTAGAGCTCATTATCCTCGCCGCTGCCAGCGGCCAAAAGAGCAGGGTCTATCGGGTCGACGAACAGATCCGGTATGTCCATGCGCTGCTACGCCACGGCGCTGAGCGTAATCTGATCAGTGCCAAGCGGGTGGGTGATGCTGCCGGCCAGCTTGGCGAGATCGGCGCCATGATCGGCGCTTGGCGCAAGCGGTTCCGATAAGGTCGGGCGGGAATTTCGACGCTCCGTGAACCACGCAGCATGGCGGTCGTTCATCGGCGGTGGCAATTGGGACAATGGTGTGCACTGCGGTGCTCGCTGTCTGAATTCCAATGCGAATCCGTGGAATGCGAATGGCAATGTGGGGCTGCGCGGCGTCTGTGACCACCATTATGAGAGAGGGCGGCGATGGATCGCCGTCACCCAGCACCCCACAGGGGGTCAGCCTGGCCGACCTGGTCCCGCACAAGCGGGCCGAATATTACAAAACGGCTGTGCCGCGCGAGTAGCAGAAATGTGAAAGCCCGGCGTGGTCACCTTTTTTTAGCACGACAAGGGAAACATGGGACAGAAACACAAGAGATTGATTGAGCGGATTGTTGACTGGGACAACCTCATCCTCGCCCACCATCTGGCACGACGCGGCAAACGCAGTCGCGTGGAAGTGCTCAGTTTTGAGACCGACCTGTGGGTGGAGTTGGGCCGCCTGCAGATGGAGCTGCTGTGGGGCTCATATCGCCCGGGCCGATACCGTACATTTATCATCCGAGAACCCAAGCGCCGAGAGATTTCTGCCTTGCCCTACCGCGACCGGGTCGCCCAGCACGCCATATGTAACATCTGCGGCCCCATATGGGATCGCACCATGATCAACGACACTTACGCCTGCAGGCCAGGCAAAGGCGCCCACGCTGCAGCCAACCGCTGCCAGCGCTGGCTGCGGGATATGCACAAGAGTGGGCGGTCCGTGTGGGTGCTGAAGATGGATGTGAGTCGATACTTCCCATCCATCCGCCATGATCTGGCCAGGAAGGCAGTCAGGCGCAAGATATCCTGCCCATCAACCCTGCGCCTGCTCGACACCATCATCGGTTCCACGGCATCCGGTTCAGGCCATGATGTTGGCATACCTGTCGGCAATTTGACCAGCCAGTGGATCGCCAACCTGGTCGGCAACGAGCTGGACCAATGGGCCAAGCGAGAGCTGCGCCTCAAGCGCTATGTGCGCTATATGGACGACATGGTGTTTTTGTGCTGGAGCAAGGAAGAGGCCCTGTCCATCCGTGCCCATTTTGGCAGTAAGCTGGCAGACATGGGCATGACGTTCAGCAAGACCAGTGTGCTACCCGTCACCCGTGGCCTTAACTTTGTAGGCTACCGCATCTGGCATGACCATCGCCTTTTGCGCAAGCAATCCATCGTGACTATGCGCCGGAGGCTGAAGGCTCTGCAGGCACAGTTTGCCGCTGGGCAAATTGGCCTTGATCGGGTCCGCGCTGCTATCTCTTCATGGCTGGCGCACGCCGATCATGCGGATAGTTATAGGGTCCGCAAAATGGTGCTGGCAGGCGCGGTGTTTGTGCGGAGGTGGCGAGCGGGTGAGTGATTGTTGGTTGGTGGGGTGGCGTAAGAGAACAAAAAAAGGAAAAAACTATTTATATCTGCAAAAAAAACTCATTTCGCGTGCGCGCTGACACCCTCCATACACACCAAGATCCAGGGGCAGAGGCCTTTTGGCTTCGAAGTAAAGGCCCAACAGCTTCTAGTGAGTTGTTGAGCAGTTCCTGTCCGCTGCGACGATTTGCCCCATTTTTTTCCTTCGACCACACTTTTCTTAAAAAAATAACGTAGATATTGCAAGGGGTTGGTGGCTGTTTGCGCCCTGGGCTCTTTTCCTGCGTCCTGTTGGTACGATCTCTGCTCCTGCAAGGCTCAAGTGTGAGTAGTCGTGTCCCTGGCGCGCATATTCCGCCAGTGGGATATGTCTTTGACAGCTCCGGCGCAGACGCCGCAGGAGCTTGCTGTTGAGAGCGGTATCCCCTTTGTCTTTGATATCTTAAACTATGTGGAGCCGGGCAGCTTGACGGACCCCAACACCGGCGCCGTTGCCACTGACGGCTTCATGCCCAGCGGCTGGGTCAACTTTGGGGGCAAGAGCCATATCTTTACCGATGGCACCATGACCATCGAGAACGGCGCCATGACCTGGAAGGAGAGAGATACCCAGGGGCCGGGCCTGAGCGTTGTTAGTAATGATGATGTCAAGGGTGATAACTGTATATGGTAAGGCCCTGCTGGCCCAGGGCGACCCGGTCGCGGCCAAAGAGCAGTTTGCCCGGGCCGTGTCCATGAAACCGGCATCAAAGAGGTGTCTCAAGGCCTATCGCCGAAGTGTGCAGAGGGCAGAGGAAGGGTGACAGGTGCGGCAATGGCCGGTGTATTAGGCAGCTTTACCAGACCGAACGCAGGCCCTGTTTTTTTCTGATCTGGTCGATCCGTCTCTCCAGATCAACACGCCAGGTCGCGTGGATGCGGGCCCCTGACGGGCCGATGAGTTCCGGCAGGCCGTAAACAAGACGGTCAGCCGCCCGGCTGGCCTCAATGACCGCCTCAATGGAGCGGGCCCCGAATTTATACTTGGACAAAAGGAGGCGCAGGAGCAGGCCGGATGTCTTGCGGGCCGCCTTCTTCCAATGGGTGTCCATCTGGTGGGCAATGATAAAGGCCCTCTTTAAAAGAATGCGGCGCAGATCTTTCAGCTCTTCCGGGCTGGCTGAATCACGCAGCAGATCATCGGAAATTTCAATCCCGTCAATGTCAAGGACCACCCTGAGCCGGCTCATGAAGTCCGGTATCTTCAGGGTCTTGGCCCTTTGAAGCTCAACAGGATCTTCGGTGGCGAGCAGCGCCTCCATCCCTTCCCAGTTAGACATGACCCCACCGGCAAAGACAAAGATGGAACGGCCGATATAATAGGGGGCGCCGTGGACATAGGTGACCCCGTCCTGCATGGAGGGCAGGAAATAGCGGAGATAGCCAAATTCGTTATGGTCGTAGCGGCAGTCAAATTCGTCCCAGAAGGTGATGGGTACCTTGCCCTTGGCTACCGAGGCGCGGATGAGATAAATTGAGGAGTTGTTCTCGTCTGGATCGGAAAACTGGGTGAGATTGAACTCGAAAAAATCAAAGGGATCATTGTCGAACTTTTGACCGATAACCCGGGCCACCTCCTTGACGGAGAAGGATTTTCCTGAGCCTGGGGGGCCGAAAACACCGATGCACAAGGGGCGTTGAAAACTTTCCTTGCTGACGTAAGAGTCCATGACCGTCTGCAGGGTGAGAACCGGGCCAATCTCAGCCGGGTCAGTGGTGCGCAGATGGCCGATATTATACATACGCAGGGCCTGAAAGCCGCTCTTGTGGCTTACTTCATCCTTGAGGTAATGGAGCACCTCCATGATGATGTCCATATAGCCGGGAGTGCCGGAATGGCAGGCGCCATCCTTAGCATTTTTTTTCTGGTCAAAGAAGGAGCGTAACCCCTGCCGTTTATCCGCATCCCAGATCTGACTGGCCACCTTTTCCAGGCTGCGGTCAAACACCGGGGAAAAGGGGGGGAGCTCAATGAAGAAGGGGTCATCCTCTATTTCCCCCAGACAGGAGTCGTCGCCAAGATAATCGCTGCTCAGATCAAGGGAGGGGAACTCCAGGGTGTCGGAAAAATAATAGCCATGCCCATAGAGCCAGTGCCAGTTGGCCAACACCTTCTTGGAGAAGGCCAGGGAGTGGCAGCGGCCCGAAACCACGGACCTGGAACGGATGAATTCCATGGCCAGCATGGAGGTGACCAGGGTGTCGTAGGCAGGCACCGAGCCCTTTTGGCGGGGTGAACTTTTTTCCGGCAGACTTCCCTGGCGATGGCGGAAAAAGACGCGGTCCGGGGTGATGGTAAGCAGGCCGTGGGGGAACATCTCCACCATGATATGGCAACGGAAGCGCTGGGAGCGTGCGTCCCAGAGGCCCACCTCGGGCGAGCGCAGGGCCCTTAATGACATGGCGACAATGGACTCCCAGACCACGGAGCTGTCCATCTCCATGCGGGTGGTTTCAAGATCAGCAAGGCGGGCAAAGAGCATGAAGTTTTCGCCAAACTCCTTGGCCCATTCAGACCAGTGGGCAACACTGATGCCCATGGCGATAACCCAGGCCTTGGGGCTGATTTCCTTAAGGTCGGCCGCCACCTGGGGAGGCCGGCCACCATCATCAATGATCAAAATGCCGTCATGGCCGCTGAGCTCTTCCCTGTTGTCATCGGTGAGGGCAAAGGACAGCTCATCATCGCCCCGGCCGGCATAGGGCAGGATCTGGTGGACCATGAACCAGCCGTGGTCCTTCTCGATCTCCGGGCGTTGATACTTGCGAAAGATCTGAAAAATATCCTTTTGTTCACCATAGGTGAAGGTGGTGATCTTTGGCGACAGATTGGCCGAGGTGAGATAGGCGGCAAGCCAGGTCATGCATTGGTCGAGGCGGCCGTTTTCCACCTCCACCTTACCGGCCAGCAACTCAACAAAATCGCCGGGATTATAACCATAGGCGGGCAGGCTGCCCTCTTCAAGGAGACTGACCTCCTTGATGGCGATGTTACGGATTTTGACGTTGGAGCCTAAAAACAGAATTTTTTGAGAGGTCTCGTCCGGGGTCTTCTCAGGCATATCAGTCTCTGGGGAATGTGGGTTAAAGGAAGAAAAAAAATGTTGCCGGTGGGAACCAGTATCAATCGGTGCTTGATGATAAAAGGGCGCTGTAACCTGAGTATAGGCAGAGCAGATTGGAAAAGTAAAGAAGGGGAGTGGCCTGTGGGAGCTGGGGGGACTGAGTATTGCTTGGCTGATTAAAGGGCTAAGGCCAAGGCATAGTTCTAAATTGCCCGACCGCCCTTCGACAGGCTCAGGGGCCGGTTCTTGGGCCTAGCCAAAGACCGGCACCATACGCCTGCCAGAAGATCGGTATCCTGCGCCTGCCAGAGAAGGGCGGTTATTCACCCGTCGAATCAATAATACCTAGCAGGGCGTTTAGTTTGACCTCCAGGGATGGTAGCTGCTCCTCGATACTGGCGACCAGGCGGAATTGAGCGGTTGCCCGTTGCAGGGTATCCTCCGGGCAGGCCGTCTTGAAATAATGGCAGCCCGTCAGGTAGTCGGTGAAGAAGCGCAGACCTAATTCCAGGGGAATGAGGCGGATGGCCGTAAGGAGATATTTTCTATCACCACGGCTGAGCAGATGACGGCCCTTTTCAAGATAGCCTTGGAGAATGGCCAGGCAGAGATCGATATCAAAACGGCTCAAGGACAATTCATGGCTGCTGCCTCCGGGGTTGCAGCAGGAGCGCAGGCAGTCGCCAAGGTCGTAAAGGAGGAGGCCCGGTCCCACGGTGTCGAGATCAATGAGGGCGCAGGCCCCATGGGTTGAGGCGTCAAAAAGGATATTGGCAAGTTTGGGGTCGCCGTGAATGGTGGTGACTTGCAGCTCCCCCCGGGCCCGGGCATCCTCAAGGGTGGTGATAAAATCCTGGTGGTCGCTGATAAAATCGTGGCATGCAACCATAGGTGCGGGGGGCTGGCCGTAAGGGTTGGCGGCCAGGGCCTCCTGGTAGAGCTGGAAATAATGGGGGGTCTCGTGGAAATGGGGAATGGTGACATGGAGGGAGTCTGGCGCAATTTCCCGGACAAGATTGTGGAATATTGCCAGGGCCCTGCCAACCTCCATGGCCTCGGCGTGGGAGTTGAGGCAGGGGAGGGTGATGGTGTCGCCAATATAGCTTAGGGCCCGCCAGAAGTCCTGATTGCTGTCACACCACCACAGGGTGTGCTGGCGGCTGGCAAGGAGGTGGGGGATGGCCCAGCGCCTTTCGGGAACGAGGGTGGCGATACGTTCGGCCGGTAGATGGCGGCTGAGGAGATCAAGATTCTGGCAGATCAGCTCTGGGGCGCTGAAGGCCTGGCGGTTCAGGCGTTGGAGGATGAAGGGGGTCTGTCCTTGGCCAGTAACCAAGAAGGTGTCGTTAATATTACCAACGCCTATTTCAGATACCCCAAGGTCTGCTCCTTGGGGGCTGAAGTTGCGGGCGGCCGCCAGGGCCTGCTGCAGGTCGGCGCAATCCATGGCAGACCTTGTCACTCGCCGATCTTGTACTTGTTATGATAGCCCCGGGGGGTGATCATCACCCCTTCCCAGGTGTAGGTGGTGGAGTTGCCGATGATCACCGTTGATTGCATGCCGACCTCGGCCCTGTCCAGCTCAGCCAGGGTGGTGAGGGCAATGGTCTCGTGCTCCCGGGTTGCAGCGCTGACAATGCCCACCGGCGTTTGGGGCTTGCGGTATTTAAGGGCAATCTCCTGGGCCTTTAACAGCTGGCTGGTGCGTTTTTTTGACTTGGGGTTGTAGATCACCATGACAAAGTCGGCAGAGGCCGCGGCCTCCAGCCGTTTTTCAATGAGCTCCATGGGGGTGAGGAGATCAGAGAGGGAGATGGCGGCAAAATCATGCATTAGCGGCGCGCCCAGGCGGGCGGCGCAGGAGTTAAGGGCGGCCAGGCCGGGGATGATCTCCACCTTTACCTTGGGGGCATTTTCAATGACCACCTCGTAGATCAGACCGGCCATGGCATAGATGCCCGGGTCACCACCGCAGATAAGGGCGACATTTTTGCCGGTGTCGGCCAGCTCCACGGCCTTGCGGCAGCGGTCCACCTCCTGCATCATCTGGGAGGAGAGGACCTCCTTACCCTTAAGAAGTTGGGGGATCAGGTCAAGATAGGTCTTATAGCCCACCACGATATCGGCAGTCGCTATGGCCCTGGTGGCCTGGGGGGTAATATGATCTATGCTTCCCGGTCCGGTGCCGACCACGGCCACGGTGCCTGGGCCACGGCAATTGTTACATCCTGCCATTTCTGTTTTCCTATGATGAGTTGGCCTCCGCCGCTGCTCAAGAGGGCAGCGGGTTCGGCAACGCCCTGGGCGCCGGTGGCTTTCAGCACTGCCGCCGACGGGGTCAGGCCTGGTATGCGGTTAAGTTGCTCTTTGGAGTAAAAAACTATGGGGTATCTATTCTGCCTGGCAAATTCCAGCAAGCCTTTTTCATCATTTTTGAGGTCAATGGAGGCGAGATTGCGGAAGGCTGCCAGGGCCAGGTTTTCACGTTCGCAGAGTTCGGTCAGGGCCTTTGCAAAGGCCGGGGCTCGGGTGCCACGGTTACAGCCCATACCTGCCACCAGGTTGCGGGGATGGAGGTGGGGCTGGTGGCCGCTGACCTCTGAGCGCGGTGAGATGATGAGGTCGGCCTGGTTGGCGTCACCGGTCATGATGAAATCAACGGGCCAGCTGGGAAGCTCAATCTCGGTGTACACCTGCAGGCTACCCTTATTGACCAGACTGGCCATGGCGGCGGTAAAGAGCCCCTTGTCAGCCACCTGCAGGCCATGGTCCCGGGCCCAGATATCAAGGGCGGTGCGGCCAAGGACATCGGAGGCGGTGGTGATCACTGCCTGGCCGCCGCTCATTGCCGCGATTTGTCGGGCCAGCTCATTGCCGCCGCCGAGATGGCCGGAGAGCAGGCTGATGGCAAAGCTGCCCTGCTCATCCATGACCACCACACAGGGGTCGGTTTTTTTGTCGGCAAGCAGCGGGGCCAGGGCACGGACAACGATGCCGCTTGCCATGATGCAGATAAAGGCATCGTGGCGGGGCCAGGCCGTGGCCAGGGCCGTGCTGAATTTTTCACCTGTATCAAGGACAGTGGCGTCAGTCAGCTTGTCTGCCAGCCTGGTTGCCAGCGCCTGACCGCCGGTGGTTATGGCCAGGATGGCGATCTTCATGAACCCTGGCGGTATTCGTGGCTGAACTTTTTGTCGTAGAGCTTGCTCTCGCTCTTAAGCTGGTTGGCCAGAACTTCACCGACAATGATCATGGCGGTCTTGGTGATGCCTGCCTCCTTGATCTGGGCGCCAATGGTGGCCAGGGTACCGCTCACGGTCCGCTCTTCCGGCCAGCTCGCCTTTTCCACCACGGCAATGGGGGTGCCGGCCGGATAGCCACCGGCCATAAGCTCGCTGACCACGGTGTCGATCATGCCGACGCTGAGGAAGATCATCATGGTGGCCTGGTGGGAGGCCAGGAGCTGCAGGCTCTCCTTTTCCGGCACGGGGGTACGACCGGCTTGGCGGGTGATGATCACGGTCTGGGAGATCTCCGGCAGGGTCAGCTCGGCCTTGAGTGCTGCTGCCGAGGCCGTGGCTGAGGTAACGCCGGGCACAACATTATAGGGGATGTTGAGCTCGTCCAGGCGGAGCATCTGCTCCTTGATCGCCCCATAGATGGCCGGGTCGCCGGTGTGGAGGCGAACCACCTTGTGGCCGTCCCGCTGGCCATCTGCCAGCAGGGCGGTGGTTTCGTCAAGGTTGAGACCGGCCGAGTTGTGGAGGCTGGCGGCAAGGCCGTTCAGCAGGGCCGGGTTCACCAGGCTGCCGGCGTAGACAATAACATCTGCCTTGTCCAGCAGACGTCTGCCCTTCAGGGTCAGCAGTTCCGGATCACCGGGACCGGCCCCGACAAAGTATATGGGATTGGAGTTGTTCATAAGGCTCTATTTTTTACCACAGAGGTTTTTGTGTGTGCCTTTGTACCCCTCAAGGGGGCATTGAAAGGAATGTCTCTGTGTTTAAGAATTTTTATTTTCTGGCCACCATCTTTATTTTCTGATGATGATGGTGGAAAAATAATGGAGGTCACTGTTGGCAGCAGCGCGGAGATTCGTATGGACCTTTTGGCCGGCCATGCCGCATTGCTCGTAGCATACGGCCCGGTCAAGAAGGTCCAGCTCATCAAGAAGGGCGACCAGGCGGTCCATGACATTATGGACCTTCATCAGCACCACTGAGTCGCAGCTGGTGAGGATCTGGCCCAGGCGCTGGTCATCAAAGGTGGCTGGCACCACGGTGAGGATCTCCCCCCCCAGGCATAAGGGCTGGTTGCCAATGGCTGAACAGCAGCTCATGGCCGTGATGCCGGGGATGATCTTGATCTCCATGTCCGGCGCCATCTCCTTTAGGGTGGCATAGACATAAAAACCGGTGGAGTAAACGGCTGGATCGCCCAGGGTGGGGAAGGCAACATCGCCATCCTTAAGATGGTCGAGGATGAGCTGGGCCGCCTCCCTCCAGGCCGCCTCCACCTCCTGGGTGCCCTTGCCGTTTTCCACCTTGTGCATGGGGAAGCAGACCTCGATGACCTTCTTGTTGTCCAGGTCCATCAGGCCCTTAACAATGCCTAAGGCGGTGGAGTCGCCATTGACCTTGGCCTTGGGGGCCACCAGGGTGGCACAGTTCTCCATGGTCCGCAGGCCCTTGACCGTGATAAGCTCCGGGTCGCCCGGGCCGGTGCCGATGATATAAAATGTATTCAAAATTAATCTTCCGTTAAATCGTTATAAATCTATTTTCACCACAGAGGTTTTTTCTTTGTGCCTTTGTGCCTCTGTGGTGAGTTTGTTAGTTATACGGCAATGCTGCTTATTTCCTGCCCCGAATAATGGTAATGGGGCTTAACTCTTCGTCTTTATCTTTACCCTTTCTCGTAACGCTGATTTGGATGACATCCACCGTAAGGCCCTGTTCTTCCATCAGGGATGGAGCGGCTTCAGCCGTCTTGGCAAGGACAGCATTGGCCACCAGGATACCGCCAGACCTTAGTTTTTCAGCGCTATAAGCAATGATTTCAGCCAGATTGCCGCCGCTGCCGCCGATAAAGACCCGGTCAGGGGCGGCCAGATCGGCCAGCACCCCGGGGGCCAGGCCATCACGGACCTGGACGGTGTGACATTGGTAGCCCCTGATATTGGCCTTGATATTGGCAATTTCTTCAGGGTGGCGCTCCACTGCATAGATCTTCAGGCCGGGGCAGAGGCGGGCAGCCTCCACTGAAATTGAGCCGCTGCCGGCCCCGATGTCCCAGAGCACCCCCTGCTCAGGAAGTTGCAGCTTGTGGAGGCTGGCGGCCCGCACCTCGTCCTTGGTGATCAGGCCGCGGCTATGCCTTATATCACCTGTCTCAAGGCCGAGCCGAAAGGGCCGGGGCCGGGGTTGGCGCTTAAAGATCACCACGTTGAGGTTGCTGAAACCCTGGCTGCTGATCTCCTCCAGGCTGCCACTGGTCATGCGTTCGTCCCCTTGGCCCAGGTTCTCAGCCACCATGACCTGGTAACGGCCCGGGGTCTCTCCATCGTCAACAGCTGCAAAACTTGCCAGCAGCTGCCGGCACAGGGCGTCCGGGCTGTTGTCGCCATCGGTAAAGACCAGCACCTTGTCGTGGGGCAGGAGCAGCGGCAGGATATGATCCGCCGGCCGGCCATGCAGGGAAACAAAGGCCGCATCATCCCATGGCTCCTTGAAACGGCTGAAGGCCAGCTGGATGGAGGAGAGGGCGGGGTGGATCTCCAACTTGTCGCTGCCCACGGTTTTGAGCAGGGTGCGGCCGATCCCGAAAAAGAGCGGATCGCCGCTGGCCAGTACTGCCACATTGTCTTTTTGCAGGCGCTGGGCCACCAGCTCCAGGGTTTGTTGGACCGGGGCAATGGCGATGATTTCTTTTCCATCAGGCACCAGGTGGCGATGGCGGCTGGAGGTCAC
>JAUVQZ010000299.1 GCA_030597865.1 Pseudomonadota bacterium
ACGGTGGAACGTTCCGAGGCCGAGGCAATTTTTGTTCCCACCATGAGCGGCACCGCAGCCCGAAACATTACCCGTTTTCGGATGCCCGTCTGGATTGTCGCTGCCAGCCCAAACCTTACAACAGCCCGGGGCTTACAGTTTTCCTATGGCGTCCATGCCGAGTATGAGCCTGAATTCCCGAACCACTGGAACCGGTACGCCAAAAAATGGCTGGCCGACCACAACATGCCTATCACCCTGGCCCTCTTGGTGCAGGGGCCGTCACCACGCCATCCTGAGGCCAATAACTCCATGCAGTTAGTTGACCTCACAGGGCCATAAGCGTTGCTGCCTGCCTTATTCTGAGCCCCCTCTGGCCCTCCCCTATTTGCAATCCCTCCCTGTATATGATAAGGATTGCTTCTTATTTTGCCATTCATGGACGCACAGATACACAGCCATTTTGGTCAGCCGTGCTGTCTGAAAAAAATAAAGGAAAGAATATGACGACCCAAACCATTATCTATACAGAAATTGATGAGGCACCGGCCCTGGCCACCCATTCCCTGCTCCCCATCCTGCAGGCCTATACCAAGGGTTCCGGCATTACCATTCAAAAAAATGATATCTCCCTGGCCGGTAGAATTATCGCCAATTTTCCCGACAATCTCACGGCAGGGCAGAAAATTCCTGATTATCTTGCTGAGCTTGGCACAATGGTCAAGCAGGCGGATGCCAATATCATCAAGCTCCCCAATATCAGCGCCTCCATTCCCCAGCTCCACGATGCCATAAAGGAGCTACAGGATAAGGGCTATGACATCCCTGACTACCCTGAGGAGCCAAAGACCAGGGAGGAGAAGGAGCTCCATGGCCGCTTTGCCAAGGTGCTTGGCAGTGCGGTTAATCCGGTCCTGCGCGAGGGCAATTCCGATCGCCGGGCCGCTGCTTCCGTTAAACAGTTTGGCAAGAAGAATCCCCATCGGATGATGAAGCAGTGGCCAGAGGTGTCAAAATCTCGGGTGGCCCACATGGGTGGTGGTGACTTCTACGCCAGCGAAAAATCCCTGACCGTCCCAGGGGCCTGCGAGGTCAGGATCGAGTCTGTTGCCAAGGATGGCGCCATCACCGTTCTTAAAGAGAAGACCTCCCTGCTGGCCGGTGAGCTGCTTGATGCCTCGGTGATGAATGTTAGCGCCCTGCGCATATTTTTTGGCGAGCAGATTGAGGCAGCCAGGAAGGACGGCGTCCTGCTCTCCCTCCATCTCAAGGCCACCATGATGAAGGTCTCTGACCCCATCATGTTCGGCCATTGTGTCTCCGTCTTTTATAGGGATGTCTTTGCCAAGCATGCCGATGTTATCAAGGATTTAGGGGTCAATGTCAATAACGGCCTGGCTGATCTCTATAGCAGAATCGCCAAGCTGCCCGCAGCCCAGAAGGACGAAATTGAGGCGGATATCATGGCCTGTTATCAGAGTAATTGCGAGCTGGCCATGGTGGATTCAAGCAAGGGTATCACCAACCTCCATGTTCCCAATAATGTCATTATCGATGCCTCCATGCCGGTCTTTGTCCGGGACGGCGGTCGGATGTGGGGGGCTGATGATAAGCTCCATGACACCATTGCCATGGTTCCAGACCGTTGCTATGCGACGATCTACCAGGAGGTGGTGGAGGATTGCCTGAAAAATGGTGCCTACGACCCATCCACCATGGGATCGGTCGCCAATGTGGGCCTGATGGCCCAGAAGGCAGAGGAGTACGGCTCCCACGACA
>JAUVQZ010000011.1 GCA_030597865.1 Pseudomonadota bacterium
GATGCGCAAAACAATAAAAGACTAGAAGCCTTTAAAAGGATTCGGTCCAAGCTCCAGGATCTCCTCGACAAACTCGTCAAGGATCGCTGGGATCTTCTCGTAATCGGTGATGGCCACGGTGCGTGTACTACACCGTTCTGGCTCAAGGCCAAGGGTGGACAGGGTATCACCAATATTTTCCATACGCTTATCGGCTATCTCAGAACCCTTAACAAAGTGACATTGATAGTCATCACCGTGGGCACAACCAAGAAGAAGGGCGCCGTCCATACCAGCGGCCAGGGCATCTTTAATCCAGGCCATATTCACCGAACCAAGACAACGTACGGGGATGACACGGATGAGGTTGTTGAGGTAGTGACCGCGCGCCGCTGCCATATCCAGGGCTGGATAGGCATCATTCTCACAGGCAAAGACTATGATCCGCAGCTGATCATCCTCATCCTCTGGAACCTCCACGGCCTTAACCATGGAACCGATGAGATCAATATTATAATCCTTAAAGCCGATGATACGCTCAGGACAGGCACCCATACAGGTACCACAACGACGACAACGTGTGGGGTTAGGCTGTGGTGTGCCTTTTTCATCATCATCAAGGGCGCCGAAAGGACATTCCTCGGTACAGCGCTTACACTGGGTACATCTCTGCATGAAGAACTCAGGGTAGGTGGAGTCACCGGAACGTGGATGGACTGCAACTCCACGGTCAGCGCTTACCATGGCCTGGATAGCCTTCAAGGCGGCACCAGTGGCATCATCAATGGTCTCTTCCATATTCATGGCCTTTCTTACACCACCACAGGTGTAGATACCGGTCCGGCGAGTTTCATATGGAAAACAGATGAAATGGGAGTCTGCATAGCCGTCAAACAGATCGAGATCAAGGAAGGCATTACCCTGACGATATGCCAGGTTGATGGTGGGGGCGTCAGCAGTGGTGGGACGCAAACCAGCAGCAAGGACAACAAGATCGACATCGATATCAATGTCTTCACCGAGGAGGGTATCCTTGGCATGGACTGTACCGCCTTCAACACTTGTTACTGCGGCCTTGGTCAGGAAGATACCATCATCATCCTGGACACCCTTGTAGAACATCTCCATATGACCGGGAGTACGCATGTGCTGATAGAGGATGTAGGCCTTGGCATCGGCATTATTCTCACGGACATACTTGGCCTGCTTGAGGGCAACCATGGAGGTAACAGAGTTGGCATAGGGGAAATCCATGTCATGCTCTTCACCGCCGGGGCTCATGACAAAGGCCACGGAATTAATACCGGACAGCTTGCCTTCCTTGGCCATTCTTTCAAACTCGGCATTGGTAACGACCTTGTCGTTGGAGCCATAGCCAAGATGCTCATACTCAGAGACATCAGCAGGAACCCAGCCAGTGGCAAGAATGACAGAACCAAACTTGACGGCCTCTGGATTTTCTACCATGTAATTCTGCAGACCATCATTGGGATCTTCCATCTCACCCTTATCAATGAGATCCTGCTCATCAACACCAACCTTGACCGGGGCATCCCACTCAGAGGCGGCGCCGGCAGGCTTCAGGGTTACAGAGAAATCACCGGGCGCACCGCCAATTCTGGCGACTTCAGTGCCGGTCTTGATGGTGACATCGGCCTGGCCCTCTACCTCGGCAATCATGGCGCCGATGGTGGGCTCTTCAAGATCGGCAAAGGGCGCCTTGGTGGGAAACTGCTTGCTCCAGCCCAGGGCCTTACCGCCAAGCTGGTCAGCCTTTTCAATGAGAGTGACATTATAACCGGCCTTGGCAGCCTCAGTGGCTGCGGTAATTCCGGCAATACCACCACCCATCACCAGGATGTCATTATTAAAGGTTTCAAGCTGGAAGGGCTCAGGGAGCTCGGTCTTCTGGGCCTGGGTCACACACATGCGCAGGATATCACCAGCCGCCATGGTGGTGAATTCCTTGACCATTGCCTCATCACGCTCCTCAGAAGGCTTCTGGGCCGACCAAACAGCACCCTCGCGGATGTTGCCGCGGGACACGGAGACCTTGTCACCAAAATTAAACTCCTGCTGCATAACGCGCATGGAACAGGCACAGATGGCCAGAGAATTGGCTCCGCCATCGATACCGGCCTGAATCATTTCACGACCGCCCGCCTGACATAATGCCTCGTGGGTTTTGATTTCAGCACTGACTTCACCAGCTGCTTCATTCATCATGTCCATATCAAGGGCATCACCAATTCCACAACCTGTACATAAATAAGTAGCTATTGTATTTGACATTGTTATTCCTCCTAGCGTCCAGCCTGAATGGCTTTCATTGCGGCCGCAGTGGCACTTTGAGCACTGGTTACAACATCAGCTGCTTTCTTTGCACAACCGCAGGAGATCTGACCGGCTTCGGGGTTGTTGACGATAAAACCAGAAGAGTCGAGATCAAGACCAAGTTCAGCGGCCTGGGCCTTGGCTGCAGGCTCCATACCTGTGGCGAGAATACAGAGATCAACCTTCTGGCTGACCTTGGCACCGGTAACGGCATTCTCAGCGATCATGGTGACACCGCCATCATCTTCAGCAACAATATCAGCAACCTTACCCTTGATGAAGTGAACCTTCTCATCAGCGGTGATCTTCTCACGGAATTTCTCGTATTTCCCCGGGGTACGAAGGTCAATATAGAAGACATAGACCTCAGCCTCAGGATAACGCTCGCGGATATAGGTAATCTGCTTCATGGTGGCCATACAGCAGATATAGGAACAGTATTCGAGGTGGTTCTCATCGCGGGAACCAGCACACTGGACAAAGCCAAAGCTCTCGGGTTCTTTACCATCGCCGGGGCGAATGATTTGACCGCCGGTGGGACCGGAAGGTGCAGCAAGACGTTCCATCTGCATATTAGTGATAATAGCATCTGAAGAGTCTGGCTTGAGATTGGTCAGCTTAGAGACATCATAGGGAACCCAACCAGTGGCCCAGATGATGGAATCGACATTAAGGGTAAACTCTTCTTCAGCCATCTCTGTATCAATGGCGTCGAATTTACAGGCAGACTTAATGGCAGCCAGGGTATCGTCGGAACAGGCATCCTTGTTCAAGGCGAACTTGGCAGGGAAGGCCATATCATGGGGACGACTGATAGCCTTTGACTTATCCATGCCAAAGTTGAAGTCATTGTCACATTCATCAGCACAGGCCTCAGCACAATCGCCACAACAGGTACAGTTGTTGTTCACGTAACGTGGAGCTGTTGTACAGGTAACCTCAAAGGCACCGGCAGAACCACTCACGGACTTAACGGATGTCATGTTGTACATGCGAATATTGCGGTTAGCGCGGATTCTCTTAAATTGAATCTCAAGACCACAAGACGGGGGGCAAAGCTTAGGAAAATATTGATTGAGCTGGGCTACACGACCGCCCATAAAGGCGTTCTTCTCTATCAAAAACACATCCTTTCCTACCTCTGCGGCTTCCAGGGCTGCAGTAAGACCGCTGATACCGCCACCAACGACCAGCACTGCGCCAGAACTAGAATCTGTCATGCCACTCCTCCATACAGGAAAAAAATATTAATAAAAACCTATCCTTTCTCAGGCAGCTCTGCCGCGACAACCCTCCCATGAGTAGCTGGCCAAGGCATTAAATTACTGTGAGAATTGCAGGAAATAAACAATTTAGCTGTTGTCATTTACCAGAAAGTGAATGGCAAATCAATAAGAAAGAAGCGCATTATGAGCTCTGCCTCATTTCAGCGTCTGACCGGGGCAGTTATTGCCAGAATTATCGCTGACCCGGGCCATTTCCATCACCAAAATCACCACCAGCCAGCAGATCAGGCCCCTGAAAAAAGTCAAAAAAAATCCCCGGCTGCCTTGCGGCGACCGGGGACTTACTAAGCGACTAATGGGTAATCGCCTATACGATGTTGATTAGACCCAAGGTTCGGTCTCAACAACGTTGATACACTCAACCTTCTCACACTTCCACTCCTGGGTCTTAGGATCGAAAGTAGAGTTGACGAAACACTTCCAGTTTTCGTCATCAACGGTTGGGAAGTCAGAGCGGTAGTAGAATCCTGGTAGCGGGATTCCTCACGGAACTCAATGTGGCGAATATGAGCCTCAACACACCAGATGCGGTGATAGTTCTCCCAAACGCGGAGAAGCTCATGGAGATCGCCGGCAGCCATCTTGGCAGCATCTTCGCGGAGAAGCTTAAGAAGATCAAGACAGATATTGAGGAGCTTACCAGAGGTCATGTAGTATGTTGCCACACCACCACCGTACTCATCAGTGGCCTTCATCAGGCGCATCATGATACCGGCAGGCTTGCAGTAGTTAGGATTAACGTCCTGAGCGGTGGAAGCACCTTTATGCTCATCATAGAGACGAACTGGGGCGTAAACCTCGTCAGCTAGCTCTTGAGCGGTCTGCATAAGCTCAGGAGTGAAGTCAGCGTTGTCGCGACAGAACTTAACCATCTGCTTGGCACATTGACGACCTTCAGCATGGGAACCGGAGGAGAACTTATGACCGGAAGCACCAACACCATCACCAGCAGTGAAGAGACCGTCAACAGTAGTCATACGGTTGTAGCCCCACTTGTACTTGTGAGCACGGGAGTCGTTAGCAACATCTGGAACCCAATCTTCATCCGGACCAGAAACCCAAATACCACAACAACCGGAGTGAGATCCAAGCATGTACGGTTCTGTTGGCATAATCTCTGAACCAACCTTCTCAGGCTCAGTGTTAGTACCAGCCCAGAGGCCAGCCTGACCAACGGACATATCAAGGAAATCCTCCCAAGCTTCTGACTCAAGATGCTTCCAGAACTTCTTAACTGACTTCTCGTCCATACCAGCTTCGCGACGCTCGTCAAGGAAGGCGTTCAGAGCAACGTCGGTGGCCATATAGATGGGACCGCGACCTGCTTTGAGCTCGTTGATCATCAGATGGTTACGCAGACAGGTAGGTGTAACTGGAGAAGCGCCGTAAGGCATGAATTTCTCAAGCTCGTCCTTAACAGAGTCACTATTTGCATAGAACTCACCAAGGCCGTTCTGTACCTTAGCCTTGAAGAGAAGGAACCAGGCGCCAACAGGACCATAACCATCCTTGAAGCGAGCTGGGGTGAAACGATTTTCCATCATGGTCAGGGTAGCGCCAACCTGGGCACACATGGTGTAGGTGGAACCAGCATTCCATACTGGGTACCAAGCACGACCTTTACCTTCACCAGTTGAACGTGGGCGGAAAATGTTAACCGCACCACCACAAGCAACCATGGCAGTCTTACAGGTGAAGACATATACCTTGTTCTCACGGGTGGAGAAACCAACGGCGCCAGCAATCTGGTTGTCCTTGTTCTTGTCAAGGAGCATCTTAACGATAAAGATACGCTCAAGGCAGTTCTCTTCGCCGAGTGCGGTCTTGGCAGGCTCAGCAACGATGCACTTGTAGGACTCACCGTTGATCATGATCTGCCATTTACCTGTACGTACTGGAGTTCCACCTTCACGAAGGGAAGGAGCAGGCTTAGCACCGTCAAGGTTGTTGCCATCAGCGTCTTTCTTCCAGATGGGCAGGCCCCACTCTTCGAAAAGCTTAACAGACTCATCAACGTGACGACCAAGGTCGTAAATAAGATCTTCACGAACAACACCCATGAGATCGTTACGAACCATTTTTACATAGTTCTCAATGATGTTGTCGCCGATGTAGGTGTTAATAGCGGACAGACCCTGAGCAACTGCACCGGAACGCTCCATGGAGGCCTTATCAACGAGATTTACTTTAAGGCTCTCATCGGACCATTTTCTGATCTCAAAAGCGGTACCACAAGCAGCCATACCACCACCAACAATCAGGACGTCAGTTGTAATCTCAACGATTTCCGGATTAGCATCGGCGTAGATCTCACCTTTTGGTTTATTAGGTAATGCCATATTCAAATCTCCTTAAATTAGAAATTTATTTTGTTTTAATCAAATTCTGCGTAACCAATCTTCCTTAGGGAACCATTGTGGGCTCGGGAAGGTTAGACTCGAGAAGCAAATTTTCATCATCAAGGTTAGCACCTTTCTCACCAACATAGGCGTTAGCAGCACCCTCAGCAGTGGTACGTACTGGGAACTTGAAACGCTTCATGGCGCCGTTACGGAACTTAACAGTCCACATAATGGAATCAGCACTTCTCATGGGATGAACCTGGCCACCCATGGGTACGAAGTCATCGTAACCACGAACCATGATTGCACCCTGGGGACAAATCTTAACACAGGAGTAACACTCCCAACAGGCATCAGGCTCCTGGTTGTAGGCCTTCATCTCCTCTTTGTTAAGAACCATCAGGTCGTTTGGACAAATGTACATACAAGCAGTCTTGTCACCGCCCTTGCAACCGTCACACTTGGAAGGATCTACATAACTTGGCATTAACAATACCTCCTCAAAGGATTAATTTTTGATCTCACTACAATTGCGAAATCTGTCTTCTAAACCAACCGACTCAAGGCCTGTGAGACTCTCCAGCAGAACCATCGTCCCCTACGCTGAAACCCACAACCCTCAAAGCCGTAAAAAAGAACCATTATATGAAAATGGGTGATAAAAAGTGAAGCTTTTTCTTGCAGCGCAACCCATTGTTTTTACTGGCTTATTTATTTCCAGCAGTTAATCCAACACGTTACAAGTGCAATAAAATGAGTAGTCCTTCATTTTTTAACCCTATGATCTATAAAATTTCGCCATGATATTGTCAAGAAAAAATCTTTTCTTTAAATTAGCAATTCCAAATAAAAATTTTGAACCCTCCCCTCCCTTTTTCCCACTATATTTGCCCGGAACTGACTAAAATCACATAAAAACAGTTATTTCATTTTTTTTTACCCATAAATACAATTGACAACCCCACCCTACCGTGCTTACCTGTTTCACCTTAATAATTCTGGACTGAACAGGTATTCAACTAAATACTCAAAGAGCGCCTAGTTGCTTGAAATTCGGTCTTTATTTTAGTTCCATTTTCATCACTACACGAGGTTCGGCCATGACTGATAAAAACACCACCATGTTTGGTAAAGATAAAAACCCCAGTAACATTATCCCCACCAAATACACCCTGGACTCAAACATAAAGTTTCGCTGCCACCCCGGCGTCTCCTGCTTTACTGCCTGTTGCGGTAACATTGACATCATCCTTACCCCTTTTGACATCCTGCGCCTGCGCAGACTGCTCAACCTCTCCTCCGATGAGTTTCTGCTGCGCTTTACCACCCCGGTATTTGTCGAAAAAACTGATATGCCCGGCGTTAAGATTAACCTTGACGATAATGGTCGCTGCCCCTTTGTTACTGATGAGGGATGTACCATATATGAAGATCGTCCCTCAGCCTGCCGTTATTACCCAATCGGCATGGCCAATTTCCACCAGGCCGGAGATGAAGGCGAGGATGCCGAGAGATTTTTCTTCGTGGTCAAGGAGGACCATTGCAAGGGCCATGAAGAGGACAAGGAGTGGACCATCCGTGAGTGGCGGGCCGACCAGGGTGTTGATATCTGTGACGAGATGAATAATGAGTGGATGCAGCTTGTCATGCGCCGCAAATCTTATGGATTTCAGGCCAACCTCAGCGAGCACGGCCAGAAGATGTTTTTCATGGTTTCCACCAATCTTGAGAAATTCAAAGCCTTCATCTTTGACTCTTCCTTCCTCGACACCTATGAAATAGATGACGAGACCCTGGAAAAAATCAAGGACGATGATATCGAACTGATGTTCTTCGGCTTTAAATACCTGGCAGGTGCCCTGTTTGGCGCCAAGACCTTGCAGATCAAGGACGAAAAGATCCAGGCCAAGGTAAAGGAGATAAAGGACAGCCAGGCTAATCGTGAGCAAGATGCCGAAAAGGCCTATGAAGAGCTGGTTGCCGATCGTGACGCCCTGACCAAACAGGCAAACGCCAAACAATAACCGATCAGCCCAGCTCTCGCGTTTTCATCCCATAAAAAAAGGACATGGTTTTTACCATGTCCTTTTTTTATGGGTTCCAGCCAGCCCTGCTCACGTTTCAGCCTAGGCCATTGGAAAGAGGATGGTAAAGAGGGAGCCTTGCCCCTCATGACTATCCACCGAGATTTCAGCGTCATGGCGATCCAAGATGTTTTTGACAATGGCAAGCCCCAAGCCAGTCCCCCTGTTCTTGGTGGAAAAGAAGGGATTAAAGGCCTGCTCCAGCTCCTCCTTGCCCATGCCACCGCCCTCATCTGCTATTTCCACCACAAGCCGATCATCCGCCAGCCTCGTGGCAATCCGGATATCACCCCCCTGGGGCATGGACTGCTCCCCATTGACGATGATATTCATCAGGGCCTGGTAGAGCTGGTCATAATCCCCCTTGATCCAGGGCAGGTTGTCAGCAAGATCCATCTTGATGGCAACGCCACGCCTCAACAGATCGGCCTTCATAAAGGAGGATGCCTTACGAAGGATATCATTAAGAGCAACGTCGTTAAATTTCGGAGTTTGCGGCCTGGCAAAATCGAGAAACTCATGGACAATGCCGTCCAGGCGGGCGGTCTCTTCAACGATAATGGTGGCAAGATGTTCCTTGCCCGGTGCAACCTTGGCAATGCGCTTGCCAAGGATCTCCGCAGTTGAGTGGATGATCCCCAAGGGATTTTTAATCTCATGGGAGACCGAGGCCACCATCTTACCCAGGGAGGCCAGGCGCTGGCTGGCACTGAGCTTTTCCTCCAGCCGCCGTCTCTCCTTGGCCCGCTCCTCAATAATCAAGTCGGCCCGGTGGACAATCATTGACAGGACAATAAAGAGGGCAGACATGATAACCATGGAGGTCACCAGGATGGTGCCCTGCAGATTTATGAGGGCCTCCAGGTCGTCCGACAGGTCCTGGACAACCTCGATCACCCCCATCACTGACTCATCCACACTAAAGGGCTTTTCTTTGCGGAGGGGGATATAGGTCTTAATGATACAGGAGACATCAGGGCTGCCGGGCAGGAGATTAAGCAGGGAGCCGCGCAGCACAAAAGAGGAGCTGTTCTCGCCTGCTATGGCCTCCTCGTATCCCTTGCCAGCCAGATTTTTTTTGCCAATACGTTCCTGCACCGTGGAGTAGGAAACTATATTTTCCTTTTTCGAGAAGATGGTCACCGATTGGATATTGACGCCATGGGTGGCGTTACGGACAATATCATCGAGTTTCACAAACTGGCGGGGATCCTGGACAGCGATCTGTCTGTTCTGGAGGGCAAGGGGCAGGACAAACTGTTGGAATATCTGATGGCTCAGGTTTTCCGCCAGAACCAGGGTATACTCCTTGCTCCGGTCGAGCAGCGTCGTGGTGGTGTAATTGGAGATAATCCAGGCCAGGGCCAGGGTGGTAAAGACCACAACACCAATGGATGTGTAGGAAAAGAACTTTACCAGCCTAAAGGGCTTGAGAACGGCCAGATGTTCTTTATCGCTTTTTTGATTAATCACCACATACCCCGCAGCGCCGGCATTGTGACGTATCACAGGGCTGGGTAGTTTTTCCAGAAAGGGCCTTTACATACTCCTGCCATAGATAGTCTGAATTCATGGCATGATCAATGATCTGCCAGCAGAATTTCCCATCTTGCCGCCTGGGCCCGGCAATGGCAAGGGGATCAAGGCCATGGTCCTTTAACACCTGACGCCAGTTACGGCCAGAGCGGGCCATGTCGAGCAGGGCATAACCCAGACGCCGGTCCCCTTTGGCCAATACCGCCTGATAAAAGGCGTTGTCGGGCTTATCGGCCTTGAGCTTTACATTGGCAAAGCCCTTCAGCTCCCTACTCAAGAATTTTATGCGCCGCTTGAGCTCAGGAACACCGGCAAAGCCTGCGTACTGAAAAGGGGTCCAGGCCTTGGGCACAAAGGAGTTTAGGCTGACGCTGATTGTAGCCAGACGCCCCCTGGCCCTGCCCACCTGATCAATTTCCTCCTTTACCCGGCGGACAAGGTCCACCAGCTCTGCAAGATCGGCATCCTCCTCAGTGGGCAGGCCAATCATGAAGTAGAGCTTGAGGTTATTGATACCAGCCTCAACCAGAGTACGGGCGGCCCTGATAATATCCTGTTGGCTCAATCCCTTATTGATTACGGCCCGTAAGCGCTCCGAGGCGCCATCCGGGGCAATGGCCGCTGTTTTCAGGCCACTCTTCTGTAACAGGGAGACCAGCTCCTCACCCAGGGCGTCGGCCCGTAATGAGGAAAAGGAGAGGGAGCATTGCACCCCCTCCAGGAAACCGGCCACCGCGGCCAGGTCATCACCATGGGCCATCTCCATGCCAAGCAAACCTACCCTGGAGCACCCCGCCGGCATTTCTTGCAGGGCGGAGATAATGGCCCCGCTGCGCCATAACCTGGGGGGGCGATAGACAAAACCGGCGGCGCAGAAACGGCAGCCTCGGCTACAGCCGCGGCCAAGCTCGGTGAGATAGAGACTGGCAAATTCGGTATTCGGGGTCAAAAGTTCAGAATGACCTGCCTGGTCCAGGTCCTGGCACACCACTTTTTCAACGGGCAACAAGGCCCCTTCTGCGGCCTTAAAACCGGCAAATTCTCCGGCCTCTGTATGGACATAGCTGTATCTGGCCGGCACATAATATCCCGGTCTTGCCGCACATTGATCAAGGAGGTCCTGCCAGCCCTGCCCCGCCCTGGAGCCAGCAACCAATCTCCTTAACAGGGTAGGCAGCAGGACCTCGGCATCACCAACAACAAACATGTCGATAAAGGGCGCCAGGGGCTCAGGATTGATGAAGGTGGCCACGCCGCCGCCGATGATCAGAGGGGATCGGGATCCTTGGCCGGCAAACCTGCTGTCAGCCAGGGGTTCAATACCTGCCGCCAAAAATATCCTGAGCAGGTTGAGGTAATCGCTTTCAAAGCTTAGGGCGCAGAGGATGACCGGAAAATCGCCAAGCACCCGGCCCGATTCAACCGAGACCGGCTGACCACCGCTCTCCGGCAGGAAGACACGTTCGCAGACAATATCAGGATGATCGTTGGCAATCCTATAGACCAGCTGCATGCCAAGATTGGACATGGCAAGCCTGTAGATGTTTGGAAACACCAGGGCAATGGCAAGCTTATCCTTCCATTTCTTGATTATGGTTCCCTGTTCCTGGGCAAGGAGGTCTGCTGGCGTCTTCATGGCTCTTGAGATGGTATCTATTCAGGTTGTTTAGGCTGAAGGCTAAAGGCTGTTAGTAAAAACGTAGGAAAGAATCTTTTATCATCTATTATAACAAAGCTCATGAATCATAGAGCTTGAAAAACAGAGAAAAGGCTAAAAATCATCTTCACCTAATAGCCTACAGCCTAAACAGCTAATACGCTGAATAGTTACATAAGAGAAGTTATCAAAGCCACAAAGCCCACGAAGATGGGGAGCATCTTCGTGGGCCTTGTGGCAACATGGTTGTTCCGGGGCATGGGGATTTACTCCAGGCCAACCAAAAGGTGGGGATGGGGGCCCGGGTTAATTGGCATTCTTCCTGATCCAGGCCGGCACATCCAGGGTCTCTTCATCCAGGGGATTGACGTCAGCCCCAAAGAGGTTAGCCTGTTTCATCTGCTGGAGATTGTTTGGCTTAAGGGGCATGGCAGCCTGTGACTCACCCCGATAATACCTGTGGGGGCTGGGATCACCGTTGACGGCAATGGGGGTTACTTCAGCAAGGGGGGCAAGCTTGGCCTCCTCCTTGATGCCGGTGGCAACAACGGTCACCCGCATCTCATCGCCGGCATTCTCGTCAAAAATCACACCCATGATGATGTTGGCCTCGTCATGGACCTCATTCTGGATGCGGCTGGTCACCTCAGTAACCTCATGCATGGCCAGGGAGTCCTGGCGGGCGGTCATATTGACCAGGACACCACGGGCGCCCTGGATGGAGACATCCTTGAGAAGCGGACTTTCAATGGCCTGCTTGACCGCCTCCTTGGCCCTATTGTCACCAACGCTGGAACCGGATCCCATCAGGGCGGTACCCATCTCGTTCATCACGGCACAGACATCGGCGAAATCAGGATTGATGTAGCCATCCATATTGATAAGATCGGTGATACCCCGGATCGCCTTGACCAACCCGTCATCCACCATCTTCATGGAGTCCATGAACATCGTTGACTTCTGGGACAGGGCCAGGACCCGGTCATTGGGGATGGTGATTATGGTATCAACATTCTCCTTAAGCTCATCCCAGCCGGCATCCGCCTTTTTCATCCGCGCCTTACCCTCAAAGGTAAAAGGCTTGGTGACCACTGCCACGGTGAGGGCGCCCATCTCTTTGGCAATCTGGGCAATAACCGGCGCCGCGCCGGTGCCGGTGCCGCCGCCGAGCCCGCAGGCCACAAAAACCATCTCCGCATCCTTTAAAGCCGCCCTGATCCCATCCCGGTTTTCCTCGGCTGACAGACGGCCGATCTCCGGATTGGCCCCGGCGCCGCGGCCCTTACTTGTCTCTACCCCAAGTTGGATCTGGATATCGGCCCTGGAACGCTCCAGGTCCTGGAGATCGGTATTGCCGGAGATAAACTCCACCCCGGTGATGCCACTTTCCACCATGGTATTAACGGCATTTCCGCCGCCGCCACCAACCCCGAACACCTTGATCCGTGCTCGACCTTCGATATGCGCCATTTTAAAATCCGACATGATTTTCTCCCCTCATTGTTCAGCTATGCCCTGACACTTTTAAATTTATTGGACAAAACAACCTCTTATTTGCTGCCGAGAAAAACACTTTGACCTCCCGGCCAGCAAGCCATGCCAACGTTCTTCCCCAAGACACGCCGGCCAAAACAACAATACTTTTTCACATAACCCGCTTAAAAAAACTCTTAATTTTCCTGCTGATCTTGGCCAGCGTGGTACCGCTATCAACCACGAACTGGCCTGGTTCATGTTTTGCCCCATAGAGGATCAGGCCAACCCCGGTTGCGCATTGGGGGGTATTGACCAGGTCCGTGACACCGTCCACATGACGCGGATAGCCAATACGCACCGGCAGGTCAAAAATCTGCTCGGCCAAATCAACCATATTGGCCAGGAGGGAACTGCCGCCGGTCATGACAATGCCGGCGTGGACCTTATTTTTGACCTTATTGTCGATCATCTGCTGGTTTATCAGGGTCAGCATCTCCTCGACCCTGGGCTCAAGGATCTCCCCCATCACCCGCTGGGAAAGTTTCCGCGACTTCTTCTCGCCAACGGACGGCACCTCAATCCCCTGATCCTTATCAATGAGCGAGGCAATGGCGCAGCCATATTTTTCCTTTAGGCGCTCGGCATCAAGGAGGGGGGTGCGCAGTCCGTGGGACAGATCATTGGTGAGATTATCGCCGCCACTGCCAAGGACAAAGGTCTGGCGGATGGAGTTGTCGGCAAAGACTGCCAGATCACTGGTGCCGCCGCCTATATCCAGCAGACCAACACCCAGCTCCTGCTCCTCATCGGTTAACACAGCATGGGCCGAGGCCACCGGCTCCAGAACCACATCATCCACATCAAGTCCTGCCCTGTTACAGCACTTGACAATATTATGGACGGCAGTGGCCGAGCCTGTGACAATATGGACCTCTGCCTCCAGACGAACTCCGGCCATGCCCAGGGGATCCTGGATACCGCCCTGGCCATCGACCTTGAATTCCTGGGGCAGGACATGGAGAACCTCCTGCTCCTGGGTCAGGGGGATGGCCTTGGCATTTTCCACCACCCTGGCAATATCGTCCTGGGTAATCTCCTGGTTCTTCAGGGCAATGACACCATCACTATTGACACCCTTGACATGGGAGCCGGCAATACCAACAAACACTGAGGAAATCTGGCAACCGGCCATGACCTCCGCCTCGTTCACCGAGCGCTTGATAGAGTTGACCGTTGACTCGATATTGACCACCACCCCTTTGCGCATGCCAATGGAGGGGTGGACCCCGATACCGATGATGTCCACCCGGTCGGCAAAGACCTCGCCGACAATGGTACATATCTTGGTGGTGCCAATATCCAGGCCAACCACGATCTCACCCCGCTTCTTCTCGTGGGCCGCCTGTTTTGCTATTTTTTTATCAGTTTCTTTTTTAGGCATAATTGCTACCGTTCTCTGCCCTTGTCAGAGTTAGCCGTTAAACTTGATGATCCCTTAAAAAGTCGCCACCACCAAAACCATGTGACGTTAAATCAGGAAGACAACCTCTATACAGATGGCCGCACCTTATTTTTCGAAGGTCTGGCAAGCTCGCTATCTGTGAGGCCATCAAACTTTACCAGGACCCGGCCCTCAAGATATTCCATATCAATGGAGGCCACGGTGCTAAACTTTCTTTTTTTATAGAGCCAGGCCAGAACCCTGGTTAGGCGCTTATACTTTGTCCACATCTTGTCCCTGCCTAAGACCACCGGAAATGGGTTGTCGGCAAGATACAGGGTCACACCACCCTGCTCATCTATGACCAGTTGCGAGATATTCTGCTTGGGCAGGTCCGGGTTGCCATGGCTGGCGTAACGCAATATGTCCAAGGGCCCTTTCATGGCCCGCCTGTCCGCCAGGATCTCCGCCCCGGCCACCAGCACCACCGGATAATCGAGGTCATCCCCCCCCATTACCCGGGCAAAAACATTGCCGCGACTATCCATATAGGACAGGGCCCCATCCAGGTGAACCATGGCCGCTGGCCTTCGTTCGTGGATGACGAGGTTGATGGTGTCGGGCCATTTTTTATCCACCTCAACCCTGTGAATCCAGCCCGTGTCCTGCAAGGCGGTTTCGATCTCTTTTTTGCTGACCGCCACCAGGTTGCTCTTATTGTCCAGGCCTGCCATGGCAACGATCTCGTCGGCGCTGAACCGCTCTGAACCCTGGACAGAGATTGACTCAACCTGAAAAAAAGAACTATGGCTCAGTCCGCTATAAATCCCCCACCCCACCACAAAGAGGGCGGCCGCTATCAGGCCAAGGCCGGCAAACAGCCCATAGAGCTGGCGGCGGTCGGCACCCCCGGCCTTCATCCTCTTGTGCTGAGGGGAGGAGTATGTTGACCTTTGTTTTTTCATAAACCGTTGTCGCTAAAACCGAGCAACTTCACCTCAGGCTCCAGGAATACACCAAACCGTTGTTTTACCTCTTTTTGCACGAGCTGCATAAGCATAACCAGGTCATGGGCGCTGGCCGTACCTGTATTGACCAGAAAATTTGCGTGCTGCTCGGAAACCATGGCACCGCCGACCCGCACCCCTTTGAGTCCGGCCCCGTCAATGAGCTGGCCAGCGGTTTTCCCCCTGGCCGGGTTCTTAAAGAATGAACCGCAACTGGCCTCCCTGGGCTGGCGTTCCTTTCTGCTGGCCACCAGCCCCTGGCACATCTTTTTAACGGCCGCCTTATCGGCCCGCTGCAACAAAAAGACGCCTTCCACGGCAAGGCAGCCGGCCTCCTCGCCCCAGGACCGGTAACTATACTGAAAGTCCTCCACATCCTTGATCTCAAAGTCGCCGTTTTCATCCATCACGGTCACCGAGCTCACCACCTGGGATATTTCCGAACCCCAGGCCCCGGCATTCATCACCAGGGCGCCACCAACCGTACCAGGAATGCCAGCGGCAAACTCCATACCGCTCAGACCCTGCTCCTTACACCAGCTGACCAGGCGTCCCAGGCTGCAACCCGCCTCCACCTTGACATAGACCCGGTCATCCACCTCCCTGACCACCGCGATATCCGTAAACCTCCTGCCGAGGATCAGGGTTATGCCCGGCAGGCCCTCGTCAGCCACCAGAATATTGGAGCCGCCACCAATCAACCGGCAGGGGATATTAAGCCGTTTGATCCCCTTGAGGAGCTGGGCCAATTCGCTCATGCCAACAGGAAAAATTATTGCCTCCGCCCGGCCCCCCACCCGGTAGGTGGTGAATTTTGCCATGGCCTCATTCCAGAGAACCTCACCAGACCAAAAATCGCTCATCTCATCGTTAAAGGCCTCGGCCCATACCGGCAACCCCTTAGGCCGATAGCCCTCCTCAGCCATGCTATCCCCTCTCCATCCAAACGCCACCGATTCCATGATCCCTCTCCTCACTGTCAGCAACTAACCCCTGTTTTCGAAAAGACGCCACTTGGTTTCCATTTACCTGTCAAGCATACGCAAGAGCTCTTCACCCGCCCGGTACACATTTCCAGCACCCAGGGTCACCACCACATCACCCTCAATCAGCAGCGGCAGGGCTGCCTGGGGCAGATCGGCAACTGTTTCTGCCAGATGCACCTCGCGCTGTCCCCTTTCCTTGATGGCAGAGGCCAGGCTGGCGGAATTAACCCCTTCAATGGGCTGCTCACTGGCCGGATAAATTTCGGCCAGGACCAACAGATCCGCAGCATGAAATGCGGTACAAAACTCCTTAAAGAGCGCCTGGGTCCGGGTATAGCGATGGGGCTGAAAGAGGACAACCAGCCTTCTGTCCGGCCAGGCATCCCTAAGGGCTGACAGGGTGGCCCTAATCTCGGTGGGATGATGACCGTAATCGTCAATAATTGTGATACCCTTGAGCTCACCCTTGATCTGCAGTCGCCGCTGCACCCCGTTAAATTTATTGAGGCCTGCGGCAATGGTGGCAAAATCAATCTCAAGCTCCAGCCCCACAGCCACGGCAGCCAGGGCATTATAGACATTATGGATGCCGGGAAACTGCAGGGTAATTTCACCAAGCACCTCGCGGCCGCTGCAGACATCAAAACGGCAGCCAAAGCCCAGCTTATCGATCTTTCTGGTATGGATATCGGCCTGGGCAGTCAGCCCATAGGTGATCACCCTCTTTTTAATCTTTGGTAACAGGTCAACAATATGTTCGTTATCAAGGCAGAGTATGGCGGCGCCGTAAAAGGGGATCTTGTTAATAAACTGGAGAAACACCCCCTTGATCTCTTCGATATTCTGGTAATAGTCGAGATGTTCAAGGTCTATATTGGTCACCACCTCCAACACCGGCGACAGGTGCAGGAATGAGCCGTCACTCTCATCGGCCTCGGCCACCAGGAACTCGCCCTCCCCTAGCTTGGCATTGGTACCCAGGCTATTTACCTTGCCGCCAATGACCACAGTGGGGTCAAGATTGGCCTCGGCAAGCACGGCCCCAACCAGCGATGTGGTGGAGGTCTTGCCATGGGAGCCGGCAATACCGATGCCAAACTTTTTGAGGCGCATGAGCTCAGCCAGCATCTCCGCCCGGGGAATGACCGGGATCCCAGCCTCTATTGCTGCCAGAACCTCTGGATTATCCTTGCGGACCGCCGTGGAGATGACCACCACCTCGGCCCCCTCAATCCAGCCAGCATCATGACCTTGATGGACCACGCCTCCCAGCCCCTCCAGGCGCCTGGTGATATCGCTCCTTGTCAAATCAGATCCGCTCACCCGATACCCGAGGTTGAGCAAGAGTTCGGCAATGCCGCTCATGCCAATGCCGCCGATGCCGACGAAATGTATGTGTTTATTTTTTTTGTACATTTTCGTTATGCCTACGCACCATGAGCTGAATTGCCATATGCCATATCCAAACATTGCCGAACGATATTGGCGGCGGCATTGGGTTCACCCAGCCCATGGGCCATATCCGCCATTACTTCACGCTTTGACTCATTTTTCACCAGATCGAGAATGGTTCTGGCCAAATCCATTCCCGTTGTCTCGTTTTCCCGGCATTTTACGGCAGCCCCGGCGTTTACCAGCCAATCGGCATTGATCTCCTGATGATTATCCGCCGCCGAGGGATAGGGCACCAGAATCATCGGCTTGCCCATGACAGTCAACTCGGCAAGACTCGTTGCCCCGGCCCGGGCCACCACCAGGTTCGCCTTGGCAAGGACAAAGGGCATTTGGCTGAAAAAAGAGGCGACCCTGGCCGGGATACCGGCATCTTCATAGGCCGCCCGTACCTTTTTGGTATCCTTACTGCCGGTCTGGTGGATGATATTAAAACCATCTGGCAGGGTCCTTCTGATCAGCCGGGCTCCTTCAATCATCATGGTATTGATACTATGGGCCCCCAAGGAACCACCCATGACCACCAGGGTAAAAACCCCGCCTTTTTTTTCGCCGCTGGCCATGGCCCGAACCTCTTTGCGAACCGGGTTGCCGGTATGAACACATTTCTGGGCCGGGAAGCGCTTTTCACTGCCCGGAATCGAAACAAATATCTTTCTCACAAGTTTTGCCAATATCCGGTTGGCCAAGCCCGGCACCGAGTTTTGCTCATGGATACAGGTGGGTATCTGTTTCAACCAGGCAGCTAGAAGAACCGGCCCGGTCACATAGCCGCCGACGCCAAGGACCACATCGGGTTTGAACCTGCTGATAATCCCCCAGGCCTCCCACAGGCCCAGTGGCAGCTTGAGCAGGGCCATCAACTTCTCGACCATGGACTTGCCCTTTATGCCCTGGCTCCTTAAGGGCACAAAGGGAAAGGAGCGTCCGGACAAGACCTTGGCGTCAGTTTCACGGTCCGTTGCCACAAAGAGAATCTGGCTGCGGGCCACGGAATGCAGGACCTCTTCCGCCACGGCAATGCCCGGAAAAAGATGCCCCCCTGTGCCACCACCGGTGATGATCATTCGCATGGCGCTGTTAACCTCATTTCCACCGCCGGCAGCGTTCGGCCACCTGTCTGAGGACGACCAGAACCATCCCGTTGTAGGGCTGCCACTGCCTCCTGGAAGGCCTTGCCCCGCTCAGCATAGCCTTTAAACATGTCAAAGCTGGCGCAGGCAGGCGACAGCAGAACAACCTCTCCCGGTTGGGCTGCCAGAGCTGCCATAGCCACCGCCTCATCCATGGTCTGGGCCCGCTTTATTTCAACACAATCAGCAAATGCGGCGGCCATCTTACCAGCGGCCTCGCCGATGAGGATCAGGTTTTTCACCTTTGTCCGCATTTCGTGGCCAACAAGTTGATAATCACCGCCCTTATCCCTGCCACCGGCAATAAGATGAACAGGTTTCTCCATACCGGCCAATGCCGATTGCAGCGCCCCTATATTAGTGGCCTTGGAGTCATCGACATAGGCAACGCCATTGATTGTCCCCACATGGCTGAGACGGTGCTCAAGACATTTGAAGGCCTCAAGACCTTTGACAATGGCCTGGGAGGGACAACCCACCAGACGGACGGCGACGATGGCGGCCAGGCAATTATCGCTATTTGGATAGGTGCTGAGGGAGTACGGCAATTGATACTCTTCCCTGGCCCCCTTGGGCAGCTGGACCATGGCCTTGGTCCCGACAAGCCGGGCATGGCTGCTCTTTTTGCGGCCAAACGCACGGATTGTCGAAGGAATAGCTGCCAACCTTTTTTTAATCTGGGGATCGTCACCGTTGATCACCGCAAAATCATCCCTCTTTTGGCGGCTGAATATTTTCATTTTTGAATCAATATATGCCCCATAGGAGGCATATCTATCCAGGTGATCCGGGCTGACATTAAGGAGCAGGGCAATATGGGGGTGAAAGCTTATGGCGCTGTCGATCTGAAAACTGCTGACCTCCAGCACCAGCACATCTGCCCTGGCGCCGCTTAACACGAACTCAGACAGCGGCGTACCGATATTGCCACCGACAAAAATCTGTTGGCCGGCCGCCTTGAGCAGATCACCTATCATGCTGGTGACCGTGGTTTTGCCATTGGTGCCGGTAACCGCAATAATATCAATATCTGTGAAAAGGGAGCCGAGCTCAAGTTCACCGATCACCGTGATCCCTTTGGCCCTGGCCTTGACCAGTTCCTCCACATCAAGGGGAACACCGGGACTGACCACAATGCATTGGGCCCAGAGAAAGGTCTTCTGGTCATGGCCGCCAAACTCTTGAAACACCGTGTGTTCAGCAAGCCACTGTTGATCTGCCGTGCCCAGCCGGGAGAGGGGGCCGCCATCGCTTATGGCAAGCTGACAACCCTGCTGGGCCAGAAGACGCAGGGCAGCCATGCCGGAGCGGCCGGCTCCCACCACCAGAACTTTTTTGTCCTTGCTAAAAAAATCTGCGTCGATCATTGCCTTTTCTTCTGCGTTCTGCATTTCATTAACGAAGCTTCAAGGTGGCCAGGGCGATGAGACCGAGAATAATTGAGACTATCCAGAATCTCACCACGACCTTGGGTTCCACCCAGCCCTTTTTCTCAAAATGATGGTGAAAGGGCGCCATGAGAAAGATACGCTTGCCCCCGGAGACCTTGAAATAACCAACCTGGAGAATCACCGAAATCGCCTCCATGACAAAAATACCACCCACCAGGGCCAGGAGAACCTCCTGTTTGGTGACAATGGCAACGGCCCCCAATGCCCCACCAATGGACAATGAACCCACGTCCCCCATGAATATCTGGGCCGGATAGGCGTTAAACCATAAAAAACCAAGGCTGGCGCCAGCCAGGGCACCGCAGAATATAACCACCTCACCGGCGCCGGGCACGTAGGGAATCTGGAGATAGGCGGCCAGGCCAACATGTCCTGCCAGGTAGGAAAAGAGCAGATATACCCCGCTTGTTACCACCGTGGGGCCGATGGCCAGACCATCTAGGCCATCGGTGAGATTTACGGCATTTGAGGCCCCCACCACCACAAACATAACAAAGGGGATATAAAACACCCCAAGATCCGGCTGAAAGCCCTTAAAAAACGGGATACTGAGCTGGGTTGAGTAGGAAGGCTGGATTGCGATGAGGATCCCTGCCAAAAGGGCGCCTGCCACCTGGAGAATGATCTTTCCCCGGGCACTGAGCCCCTTGGAGTTTTGTTTTTTTATCTTGCAGTAATCATCCCAGGCGCCAATCATGGCATACCACACCATCACCCCTAAAATTATCCAGACATAGACATTGGTCAGATCCACCCAGAGCAAGGTGCCGACCAGCACCCCAAACAAGATGAGAATGCCGCCCATGGTGGGCACCCCCTGCTTGCTGAAATGTGATTCCGGGCCATCATCACGAACAACCTGTCCCACCTGGTTTCTCTGGAGCATTCTGATAAACGGTCTGCCGCAGTAGATGACTATCAAAAAGGCGGTTATGGTGGCCCCGATTCCACGCAGGGTAATATAGCGAAAGACATTAAAGCCTCCAAAAATGGTGTGGAGCGGATAGATGAGATGATAGAGCATGGCTAGTCAGTGGTCAGAATTCAGAAGTCAGAATGAACGAGCCTGTTTTTTCAGGACGTTCAATACCTAACCCAGTTCGCGCTGGAGCCCTGCAACGATCTTCTCCATGCACATGCCCCGTGAGCCCTTGACGAGGAAATAATCGCCCTTGCCAAAGGATTTCTCCTCCATACATTCAAAAATTGTCTGCAAAATCGCATCCTTATCAGGAAGCCGATGCACCTGGCGCAGGGTCATCGAGGCATCCATGGCCCCCTGGGCCACAATTTTTGAATATTCGCCATACACCAGGAGATAATCAAAGCCTTTACAGGCCACCATCTCCCCCAGGCGGCGATGGGCCTTTTCGCTGGCATCGCCGAGCTCAAGCATATCACCCAGGATGGCAATGGTTTTATGCTCACCGCGCATACCCTGCACCGTATCAAAGGCCGCCATCATGGAGGCAGGATTGGCGTTATAACAATCGTTAACGACTTTCAGACCACCGACGTCAACAATCTGCATGCGCTTATCAAAGGCCTGGAATTTTTCCAGTCCCTCAACAATCTGGGAAATATCCAGTCCTGCCGCATGGGCGATGGCGGCGGCGGCCAGGGAGTTTGAGACATTATGTTCACCCATAACAGCAATCTGCAACCGCACCCGTTCCGTGCCAATATGGAGGGTAAAGGCCATGCCCTTTTCGCCCATATTCTTGACATGGGTCGCCCTGACCAGCGCCTTGGCATGGCGACCGTAGGGTATTTGCTCCTGATGCATCTTCCTGGCCAGCCCGCGCACCAACTTATCATCATAGTTAACACAGAGTTTGGCCCAGGAGCTGCAACCGTCAAAGATCTCACCCTTTGCCCGGGCAACACCTTCCACCGAGCCCAGTCCAGCGAGATGGGCGGCCTGGACATTGACGATGCAGGCAATATCCGGATCAGCAATCTCCGTCATCCTGGCAATCTCGCCCGGACGATTCATCCCCATCTCCAAGACAGCAACATCGTGCTGATTATCCACCGGTAACAGGGAGAGGGGCATACCGATGAGATTGTTAAAATTACCCGTGGTCTTTAAGACGTTGAACTCCTGGCTGAGGATGGCGGCTGCCATCTCCTTGACCGTGGTTTTTCCCGAACTACCCGTGATCCCCACCACATTGAGGTCAGTCACCTCGGCGCGGCGATAGGCGGCAAGATCCCCCAGGGCCCTGAGCGCATCATCAACCTGAATGACCGGCACATTGACCTCTTGCTCCGGGACTGTTTCAACAATAATACCGCCGGCGCCCTTACGCACCGCGTCCAGGGCAAACTCTGCCCCGTCAAAATTGGCACCGGTGAGGGCCAGAAACATATCTCCCTTTTGGATGGTCCTGGTATCAGTTGATACGCTGGCAAAACGTGCCTTTGCCGGCCCAGACACAAATCTACCGCCGGTGGCAAGCAGGACATCACTTAATTTCCAGGTCAAGTCTTCCACGACGGCATCTCCTTGATCCACCCCTGTCATGCCAGATGGTGCTGCCAAACCCGTTGTTCTTGCCTCTCTACAACTCAATATCTCCATTTTTTCTCCTCGAACCTTCGATAGTTTGCCGGCCCACAAAAAGTGGGGCACCATGCCGACCAACAGAGATTATTCTGTTGATTTATCGTCGGCATGCCTGAGTCCCCCTTGACTTGCTGTGAACGTACCTGAGTTTCAGGCCGCACCAACGGCCTTCCCCCAAACTTTTTCCAGTTCCTGTTTCGCCTCCAGGCGATCATCGAAGTGCACCTTGCCCGAACGGGTGAGCTGATAATCTTCGTGCCCCTTACCGCTTATCAGCACCACATCGTTACGATGGGCCAGGTTAATCGCGCAGGCAATAGCCTGTTGCCGCGATTCAATTACGAGGTATTTCTTTCCCTGCCCCTTCAGGAAATCAACCTCAACCCTTTTGCCGCCACACTCCTTCATGCCGGCTTCAATCTCTGTCAATATCTGGATGGGATCCTCTGTCCGTGGATTATCCGAGGTGGCAATGGCCACATCGGCGTACTGCATGGCAATGGCGCCCATCATCGGCCTCTTACCCCTGTCCCTGTCCCCACCGCAGCCGAACACCAGCAACACACGTCCTTCTGTTAAGGGTTTGATCGTCTCCAGTACATTTTGGAGGGCATCCGGGGTGTGGGCATAATCAACAATGACCTTTGCATGCTCCCCCCCTGGCAGCAGAACCGGTTCCATCCGGCCTGGCGCCCCGCAGCATTTTGCCATGGCCCTCTGCATGGCGGCCATTGGCAGTTCAAGGCCCCTGGCCACCCCAAGGACACCGAGGATATTGCGAATATTAAACCCACCAACCAGTGGCGAGGTAAATGCCGCCACCTCTCCGCCCAGACTGACCTCCATGGTAATTCCTGCCAGGGAGACCTGTTCGGCCCTGCCATGGATCATCTGGCCGTGACCGCAGCCCATGACATGTACACGCCCCTCAGCCTGGAGGGTTGCCAGCAGGCGCGCCCCCCAGCTCTTTTCATTTTCACAAACGATCACGGCCTGGCCATCTCTTTTTAGATGACGACTAAAGAGCATATTTTTTGTGGCAAAATAGCTCTCCATATCGCCGTGAAAATCAAGATGGTCCCTGCTGAGATTGGTAAAAAGGGCAACATCAAAACAGATCCCCTCCACCCTGCCCTGCTCCAGGGCATGGGATGAGACCTCCATAATCACATGGCTGACACCGGCCTCAGCCATTTCGGCCAAGAGGCTTTGCAGCCTGACCGGGTCGGGCGTGGTGTGGCTCGCCTCCCTGTGGACCCCTGGGAACCGGTAATTAACGGTGCCGATCACCCCAGGTCTTCCCCCTGCCTCGACCACCACCTCTTCAAGAAGATAAGAGCAGGTTGTCTTGCCATTGGTTCCAGTGATACCGACAATGGTCATGCCCCGGGCGGGATTGCCGTAAAAGGCCGCGGCGATCTTGCCAAGGGCAACCCGAGTATCTGCCACCCTGATCTGCACCACGCCAGGATCATCGACCTTGCTGTCCCTGTTGACCACCACTGCCACTGCCCCGGCAGCAACCGCCCTATCCAGATAATCATGACCATCTGAGCCTGCGCCAACCACGGCAACAAAGAGGCCACCCGGTTGCAGCAGGCGGGAATCTGCGCTGACAGAGCTGACCCTAAGCGCGCTGACATCGTCCCCGGCCTGATATTTGATGCCAGCCAGGAGGTCGGCAACGCATCTGGCCGCCATTATTGCGACCCCTCCATGGCGCCGCTGGCAAGCCTGAGCAGGACCCTTTCACCGCAGTCCTGGCCGGCCCCAGGCTCCTGGGCCACGACCCTTCCGGCCCCTTCAATTTCAATCTCAACCTTACAGGGCATTAACTCCAGCAAGGCCTTGCGCAGGCTCATGCCAACCACATCAGGTATCTTGCCACCCCGGCCACCTTGCACCTGCTGGTCAACATCCGTTTTTTTATGCCCCTCAAACCAGTCGGCAAGAAGGGGGGCAGTGCTTGGCAGGGCAGAGGATGACCGTTCAGACTCAGCCGGGGTCAACATCTCCTCTGCGGCCTGACGTAAAAAGGCATCACCAAATCGGCGCATTGGCGAGGCGCTGCCCAAATCAAACTCACCGTCCTGGACGGAAACAAGGAGGACCAGGCCGGGATTTTCCACCGGCGAGGCGGCAACAAGCATCCCATCAAAGGTCTGCCCCCGGCTAAACACCTCCGAGGTCTGATCACCCTCCTGACCCTCCACCACAAAATCATCCCCAGCCAGGGGCAAGAGATATTCGGCGGCAAAAAAACGGGCGTCATCGCCGGCACTTGCCGCAAATGATTTTCTCAACATGGCACTGACATTGGCCATATCCCGGCCCGGGGCCTTAAACTCGCAGGAGTCAAAATGACCCAGAGAGTCCACTGTCCCTTTGAGGAAATGGAGGGCCACAGGTTTGCCGCCATTTACCAGGCGACTGAAGGCCCCCAGGATTGAAACCCCGTTTAGCTGGCCCTCCCCACACTTTTCATCAGTCAGGAGCCCCTCCCCCTTGACCGGTACATCCAGCTGATCGGCACAACCAATCCCCAGATCCTGCTGAAAGGCCAGGAGCTCCTCTGCGGTGATGGTCGGATCGGGCAACTCTGACAATTCATCCGAGATATACCCCCCGCCTGGCCACGGCCACCAATACCCGGCCCGGGCCCGGCCGCCGCTTTTTTGCAACCTGGGCCTGATCACTGGGGCAGGTGAGGATTCGGTCTGGCGCATCCGGACCTTACTGCCCGCATGGATGGCCGCTCCATAACGGAAAATACCGCTTATACCGCCCGGATTCATTGGTCTGGAAACCATTTCCATCTTTTGGCTTTGATGGGTGGCATCCCAAAAGGAGTTGGGATCAAAGGAGGGAAGCTGAACAGAGGCCAGTATCTCACCAGTGGCAGGGTCAACTGCCATGGCTGCCACCGAACCGGCCTGTGTCTTGTCCAGCAATAATGCCATCTGCTTCTCCAGAATGGTCTGGGTTATCAGGTCAAGGGTGAGAACAATATGCCTGCCTTCATTAAAGATCTGTTTGCCGGTGCCGGCACCAATGCCCCCAAACGTCCTACCCCTGAGTTCCTTGTCATAAAAGAGCTCGATCCCGGAGAGACCCTGCTCATCCTTGACATAACCAAGCACCTGTGCTGCTGTTTCAGCGTGCGGGTAGAAGCGAACCGGAGACTTCTGAAAATAGAGCCCTGCCATGTTTAGCTTTGACAGCTCGGCAACCTTATCATGGGGCAGTTGATGGCCAAGCCAGATAAAGCTCCGCTCCGTACGAAGTCTCTTGATGAGCTGGTCGCGGTCAAGCTCCAGAATGGTGGCTATTATTTCCCCTGTTTGTGAACTATCCGCAACCTCCAATGGTTTTACGTATGCCGCGTAGAGATCAAAACTTACGGCCAGCGGTTCCAGGGAACGGTCATAGATATTTTTCCGTTCCTGAAAAGAGGCAAGGCCGGAGACGGACAGGTCCTCTTCTTTCTTCTCTTGGTCAGGGGCTATCAGCCAGAAGAGCACGCCGCCAGTGAAAAGGATGAGCAGGATGCCTGTCTTACTGAGTCGTGTTTTCAGGCCTGGCTTTTTTTTCTGCCCATAGCCCTTATAGTCGATGGGCCCCTTGCGTCCCTGATAGCCCATGACGCCTTCCCTCCAGCCCCAAAACTGCGCCGTACATCTTTATTAAAAGAACCTCGTCCTCACCGAAGGCCAATCTCCTGCCGCTTGCCTGGGCTGTACAAGCCAACCTTTACGGCAGCAAAGGCCTCGACGCGTTTAACCTGGAGAAGGCGGTTCTGCTCGTCCAGCAACACCACCCTTGTCTGCTCCTTTTTGACCTGGAACTCCTGGGCCTGGGCAATCCCCATTAAACTTTCCTGAATACAATGCCCCAGCCAATAACTAACAGCCACCCCGCTGGCCGCCACAAGAAACACTATGATGGCCAGGGTCTTCCAGAACAGCTCCGTATTGCCCCTGGCCTGGCTCTTGGCCCGCCATCCCTGCCGGGGGGCAGCTCGCCTGTCCTTGATCTGATAACTTGCTGCAAAATCACGCATATTCTATTCTCCAACGACCTCAGCAACCCGTAGTTTTGCACTTCGTGACCTGGAATTGCCCGCCACCTCTTCCCTGCCCGCCACCACTGGTTTGCTGGTCAGGGGCCGCAAGCGCGGATTCTCCCTAAATGCCCTTTTCACCAACCTGTCCTCCAGGGAATGAAAAGAGATCACACAAAAACGCCCCCCTGGCCGCAACATCTCCGCCCCGTCTGCAAGAACCGTAACCAGGTTGTCCAACTCGCCATTAACGGCGATGCGCAAGCCCTGAAAGACCTTGGTGGCCACATGTATCCTTTTTGGATGAAAACGCCGGGGAATCGTTTTTTCCACCAGCTCTGCCAGCTCCCTGGTGGTCAGCAAAGGGGCCTTGAAGCGCCGTTCGACGATGGCCCGGGCTATGGGCCGCGCCTGTCTCTCCTCTCCGTAGAGATAAAAGATATCGGCCAATTCTTCGCCAGAGGCATCGGCCAAAATATCTGCCGCCGTCACCTGCTGCCTGGTATCCATGCGCATGTCAAGGGGCTCGTTGCCCTTGAAGCTGAAACCCCGGCCGCTCTCGTCAAGGTGGAGAGAGGAGAGCCCCAGGTCGAGGAGCACGCCATCAACACCCCTAATATTTCTTTTTGTCAGCTCGCCCTTAATCTCGGCAAAATTCTTTCTGACAAAAACCACCTGGTCGCCAAAAGGGGCCAGGTTCTGCTGGGCCCGTTTCTGGGCCTCCTCGTCCCAGTCAAAGCCGATGAGGCGGCATTCAGGACCA
>JAUVQZ010000282.1 GCA_030597865.1 Pseudomonadota bacterium
CTGCCCTGGCTGCGGCCATAGCCCCGATAATCAAAGATCAGGGTGCTGAACCCCAGCCGCTGAAAGATCAGCAGGGACTCGAGACGGTGGGAGATGTTACCGGCATTGCCATGAAAAAAGAGGATGACCCCACGGGCCTCGGCCGCTGGCAGGAACCAGCCATGGAGTTCTACATTATCGCTGGTGGTCATGGTCACCTCTTCATAATCCAGTCCCAGGGCCGCAGGTGTCGTGGCCACGGTGCGGCTGGGGAGATTGGGCAAAAAGAGGAGGTGGGACTGGTAGAAAAAGACAACGAGCAGCAGGGCGCCGTATACCAGGCCCACCAGAAATAAAAGCATATAGAGGGGAGCTATAATGGCCATGACTGCACCTATTGATGATCCTTTTTTTATCTCAATGGGCAGCATATCATCCTGAGCAAGATCTCGGTCCCCTGTCATAATTCGTGACAATCATTTGCCTCCCAGCCTCCTTTCGCGATAATATCTATCAGGCAGGCCATGCTGCTCCTGCCATACCAGACAACCCCAAGCCCCTGAGACACACCATATGCGCAGACAAGGCTCCATGCCAACCATCCTCCTCAGCGCCGGCCTCCTGCTCCTTGCCGTCACCACCAGCTCATGCCAAAGCGCCAGGTCAATGAACCCCGGGGAAGGGATCAGCGTTGATGTGGAGCGGATAAGGGCGGAGATGATCCCCCTCAACCCAGGGGCGGATTCCTACACACCATCAGCCGCCATTGCCCATTACTTTAACTCCTACAGCCTAAACCCTGCAAACTGCCTGCATCTCTTCGGTAGCTTTGCCGTTCAGGGCAGAACCATTGCCGCCCATATCTTTATACCACCCCAGGCCAAGGGCACCGTCTTCCTTTTGCACGGCTATTATGACCACAGCGGCAGGGTGAACAGACTCATCACCTTCTGTCTGGAGCAGGGCCTGAGCGTTGCCATCTTTGACCTGCCCGGCCATGGCCTCTCCAATGGGCCGCGCTTCACCATCAATGATTTCTCCGACTATGTGGCAGTGTTCACCGCCTTTGTCGACCTTTGCCAGGAGCAGCTGCCCAAGCCCTTTCACCTGATCGCCCATAGACTGGGCTGTGCCATCGCCTATGAGTACCTCCATGGTGAGAGCCAGAACCCCTTTAACAAAGTCATCTTCCTGGCCCCCCTGATCCACAGCCAGTCCTGGCAGGCCACCAAGGTCATCTACCACCTGACCAGGCCATTCACCAGCACGCTGCCCCACAAACACCGGCGCAACTCATCTGACCCGGAGTTCATTGCCTTTAGCAGGCAGGATCCCCTCCAGCAGAGCTTGGTCGTGCCCGTGGAATTTCTCAGCGCCTTCTACCGATGGGAGGAGAGGGCCCAGGGCTATGGCGTGCTCAACCAGCCCCTGCTCATCATCCAGGGCAGAGAGGACATCATTGTTGACTGGCGGTACAACCTCAGGTTCCTGGAGGGCAAGTTCAGCGAGGTCCATACCCAGCTCATTGCCAAGGCAAATCACCAGTTGGCCAATGAAAGACCTGACCTCAGAGCAGAACTCTTCAGGCACCTGCAATCCTACATCAACCATTAAGAGCTGCGGCTGGGCTGATCCGTGGCCATGAGCTGCCAGAGATCAGCCCTTGACCTTGACGGTACTGGCCTGGGCCCCCTTCTCCCCCTCCACCTCATTGAAGGTGACCAGGCTGCCAATGGCCAGGGCGTCGAAATCGGCATTGTGAACAGAGTTACGGTGAAAATAGATCTCACGGCTGTCCGGCGTGGTGATCATGCCGTAATCCTCCATGGGGGCGAGATAGCTGATCTGGCCAAAGGGGGTCTCGCTGTGACCCTTGACATCACCCCGGCGGCGCTCACTGTATTTTGCCAACTGGCGGGCCGCGGCCTTAAAGGCGTCACGCAGGGCCACATAGCAATCCTCATGGGCCTTATTCTTACCAGACGGCTCCCGGCTCACGACCACCTTGCCCTCCGGGCAGGTGAGATCAATGCTCACCTTAAAGAGGCCGCCCTGCTGCTGGCTTCGGGGCGGGGCCTCCACCACGACCTTGCAGCTGATGATCTGGGCATTGATCTCCTCCAGCTTGTCAACACGGCCCTGGATATCCGCCTCCACTGCCGCTGATGTCTCCATATTACGAAAGGTGATCTGTAGGGGTAATTGCATGGTTTCTCTCTCCTTACCTTATGAGTTTCTACAAGGCCCGGTGGGCCTCGCTACCATGACCTGGTCCGGTAAGGGGCACAAAGGCCACGGACAGGATATCCCTGGTGATCAGGCCGCCATCCCTCCCCTTCTCCACAACCAGGAGCTCCTGGGCACTATGGGGAAGCCCCACCGGGATGACAAGCCTGCCGCCGGGCCGGAGCTGCTCCTGCAAGGGCCTGGGCACGTGGCTGGCAGCGGCCGTGACAATAATGCCGTCAAAGGGGGCGTGTTCCGGCCAGCCCTGATAGCCGTCACCCTGGCGCACCTCCACGTTGGCATAGCCTAAACCATGGAGGCTC
>JAUVQZ010000279.1 GCA_030597865.1 Pseudomonadota bacterium
CAGCTATGATTTTGACATATCCCGCACCCTGCCAACCCTGATCGGCCACCCCACCCTCTTCCTCGCCACATCCCCTGAGACACCGGTGGAAATAACAGCCGGGGTGCCGGAACTCTTTGTCTCAAAACACGGCGACCAGCTTCTGCTTCGCCTCACTCCCGAGATAGGCGATGAGGCGACCATTGCCATCCGTGAGGACATCGGCCGCTTCAAGATAATCAAGATCACCCAGGAGCACCGGCGGATTGTTGAAATCATCGGCACCGAGGGGCTGACCATCCCCAAGGACGCCAAAGACCAGGTCCTTGACACCCTTGGAATTCTCTCTGCCTCGGTGACTGTCCACTCTGACATCGGCCCGCCAGCCCCGGATGTGCCGCACATGCCGTCAGACCCGACCCCAATTCTGCAACTCACCCCGGTTGGCTCTGGTTTTCGCCTTGCCATGCTCATCCGCCCCTTTGGCACCCGTGGCCCATACCTGAAGCCAGCCTATGGCGCCCACAACCTGATTGCCGAAATTAACGGTCTCAAAAAGCAGACCAGTCGTGATTTCAACCTGGAAAAACAGAAATGCCAGGAGGTGATTTCCTGCTGCCCCATCTTGGAAATGCAGGAGCATCTCGACTACCAATGGCAGCTCAGCGATCCGGAGTCATGCCTGATATTTCTCGAAGAACTCCAGGCCCTCAAGGAACCGGTTCGCCTGGAATGGCCGGAGGGGGAAAAATTACGGATCACCAGCAAGGTTGATTTCCGCCACATCAGGATGGGGGTTAAGAAAAAGGGAAGCTGGTTTGAGGTGGACGGCAGCATCGACCTGGACCAGGACAAGGTGATGGACATGCGCCAACTCCTGCAGCTTGTTCAAAACAGAAAAAGCCGCTTTATCCCCCTGCAAAACGGCCAGTTTATTGCCCTTTCCCGCACTCTGCGCCAACATCTCCATGATTTTGCCACGGCATCACAGCAAAAAGACAAGGAGATCGCCCTTCACCCCCTTGCCGTCCACATGCTGGACAATTTTCAAAATGCCGGCTCTGAGCTTGCAGGCTCCCCGGACTGGCATAACCAGCGCCAACGAATCATTGACGCCCAGAACCTAAACCCCTCACTCCCCTCAACCCTGCAGGCCCAACTGCGTGACTATCAAGTTGAGGGCTATAGCTGGCTGAGCCGCCTGGCCCACTGGGGCGGCGGGGCCTGTCTTGCCGATGATATGGGTCTTGGCAAAACCATACAGGCCCTGGCCATCATCCTTGAGCGGGCAGGGGACGGACCCAGTCTTGTCATTGCGCCAACCTCGGTTTGCCTCAACTGGCAGACAGAGGTAGAGAAGTTCGCCCCAACCCTGCGTCCCCTTATCTTTGGCCAACAGGACCGGGCGGCCATGATGGCCGACCTTGGCCCCTTTGACCTCGTCATAGCCAGCTACGGTCTGCTCCAACAGGAGGAGAAGCTTTTTACCGAAACAAACTGGCAGACCACCGTTCTTGATGAGGCCCAGGCCATTAAAAACATGACCACCAAACGCTCCAAGGCGGCCATGAATCTCCAGGCCAAATTCAAGGTCATTACCACTGGCACCCCCATTGAAAATCATCTGGGCGAGCTCTGGAACCTCTTTAATTTCATTAACCCTGGCCTGTTGGGGAGTCTCAAGCATTTTAACCAGAATTTCGCCATCCCCATTGAACGCCAGAACGACAGTGATAAGCGCCGCATCCTCAAGAAAATCCTGCAGCCATTCATCCTGCGGCGCCTCAAGTCCCAGGTCCTCGAAGAGTTGCCGTCACGCACGGAGATTGTCCTCAAGGTGGAGATGAGTACCGAGGAGATCATTTTTTACGAGGCCATTCGCCAGGAATCCCTGGCCAGCATCACCAACGATTCGTCAACAGCCGGCAGACCCATGAAAATCCTGGCGGCCATAACCCGCCTGCGCCAGGCAAGCTGCCATCCGCGCCTGGTCTCGCCGACCAGCGATCTGCCCAGTGCCAAGCTCAAGCTCTTTGCCAAGGTGATTGATGATCTGCTGGAAAATAACCATAAGGCCCTGGTCTTCAGCCAGTTTGTCAGTCACCTGACCTTACTCCGCGAACATCTGGACGCCCGCGCCATATCCTATCAATATCTTGACGGCACCACCCCGGCCCAGCAACGGCAAAAACGGGTGAACGCCTTCCAGAACGGCGAAGGCGACCTCTTTCTCATCAGCCTCAAGGCAGGCGGTGTCGGCCTCAACCTCACTGCTGCCGACTATGTCATCCACATGGATCCGTGGTGGAACCCGGCCGTGGAGAACCAGGCGTCTGACAGGGTCCATCGCATCGGCCAGCTCCGGCCGGTCACCATTTACCGATTGGTCTGTGCCAATACCATTGAGGAAAAAATCCTGGACCTGCACCGGGAGAAAAAAGATCTTGCGGACAGCCTCCTTGAAGGAACGGACATGGCAACCAAGTTAGACACAGAGGCCCTACTAAAACTGCTCCATGAAAACAGGGACCCCTCCTCCTAAGGCAACCCTTCCCAGCATTTCTGACTACTTACCGACCAAAATAAAACGGGCATCTTGTCATTGACAAGATGCCCG
>JAUVQZ010000077.1 GCA_030597865.1 Pseudomonadota bacterium
ACAGCAACAGGGCCTTACACCCTAGGGGCCATAGCTGCATGTCTCATGCCAACAAAGGAGGAAAACCCTCCCGATACCAATTTTCTTCAAAAACCTGTTGCCAAAGATAAAAATATGTATATATTTATTGGGTTCTGGTGTGGGGAAAGGTGTTTTTTTATTTTTCTCTTTTTATTTCACATAGTTACACAAGAAGTTCCAGGATACCCCCTTTCGACTTCTCATAATTTCCCTGGAGGAAATGTATTTATGGCCCGGATTACTGTTGAAGACTGCTTGAGTCAAATTGGTAATGAAAATCGTTTTTCCCTTATTCACCTTGGCGTTGCCCGGGTAAAACAACACCGCAAGGGCCAGCCCTTTCTGACCAAGGGCAAGAATAAGGAAACCGTCATGACCCTGCGGGAAATTGCCGCCGGCCAGGTGACCTTTGACAATATCAAGTCCCTGGGCCAGCCCCCCCAGGCAGAGACAGAGGTTGTTGCCGAAGCCCCCACCCCGGAAAACGATAAATAATCCCTAGACAGGCCCTTGCTCCCCCACTCCACCATTGGAAACAAGGGCCTTTTTTATACTGTAATACGAGACCTTCTATTTTTTCATGAATCAAGATTTCTACGACACCCTTGGGGTTGATCGCTCTGCCTCTGCCGCCGAAGTTAAGAAAGCCTATCGTAAACAAGCGATGAAGTATCACCCTGACCGTAACCAGGGGGACAAAGAGGCTGAAGACAAATTCAAGGCGGCCGCCGAGGCCTACGAGGTACTCAGCGACAGCGAGAAGAGAAAAATCTACGACCAGTACGGCGCTGAAGGCCTCCGGAGCTCCGGCTTCCGGGGCGGCCCTGGAAATTTCGAGGATATCTTCTCAAATTTTGGCGATGTTTTCGGCGACCTGTTTGGCTTTGGCGGCGGACGGCGGGAACAAAACGGCCCTGTCCAGGGTGCGGACCTGCGTTACGACCTCACCATTTCCTTCATGGAGGCCATCCATGGCTGCGAACATGAGGTTGAGATAACCAAACGTGACACCTGCTGGACCTGTGAGGGCACCGGCGCCCGGCCCGGCCACAAACCTGAGACATGCGGCATGTGCCAGGGGACAGGTCAGGTCACCCGTTCCCAGGGATTCTTTCGGGTGGCCACCCCCTGTCCTGAATGCCGGGGCCAGGGCCAGGTCATCAAGGAACCCTGCACCGACTGCAACGGCGGCGGCCTGGTCCGCAAAGACAAAACCGTCTCCCTGAAAATTCCTGCCGGTGTCGACACCGGCGCCCGCATGCGCCTGCGTGGCGAGGGTGAGGGTGGCCGGCGCGGCGGCCCTGGCGGCGATCTCTATGTTGTTATCCATGTTGAGGCACACGATTTTTTCGAGCGCGACGGTGACCGTATCTATTGCCAGGTCCCCCTGACCATGACCCAGGCTGCCCTGGGATGCACCCTGGATATCCCCACAGTGCATGGCGAAACCTCCTTCACCTTTGCCAAAGGTGTACAGTCGGGCCAGACCTTTCAACTTGAGGGCAAGGGTGCACCCAGCCTCCGCACCCGGGGTGTTGGGCAGATGATCATTGAGGTGCAGATCATTACCCCCACCAAGCTCACCAAAAAACAGGTGGAACTCCTGGAAGAATTTGCCGAGATTGAGGATGCCAAACAGACAGACGACGGCTTTTTTTCCCGCCTCTTTAAAAAGGCGGAATAATAACAATGACAGACAGTAAAAAATTCAGCCATTTTGACGAGGCAGGCAATGCCCGCATGGTGGATGTCAGCGCCAAGCTTGACACCACCCGGCAGGCCACGGCCCAGGGCACCATCACCATGAGCCCGGACTGTTTCAACCTGGTCAAGCAAGGTTCCATTGCCAAGGGTGACGTCCTTGGCGTCGCCAGGCTGGCCGGTATCATGGCCGCCAAAAAAGTGGACAGCCTCATCCCCCTCACCCACCCCCTGCCCATCACCAAGGCGGATGTGGAATTTGAGCTGGACGAAGCGTCTTCAACCATTACAGTCTTGGCCACGGTGGGTATTACCGGCAAGACAGGGGTAGAGATGGAGGCCCTCACCGCAGTCTCGGTGGCAACCCTGACCATCTACGACATGTGCAAGGCCATTGACAAAGGAATGGAAATTTCAAATATCTACCTGCTCAAAAAAACAGGTGGCAAAAGCGGCACCTATGTACGATAGTTTACAGGGTCCTGCTTTTATTGAATTGACAACCATAAGAGGAGGGGCCACAGCCTCTTCTTTGACATTAAAAACAAGTCTGGTAACATTTTTACAACCAGCATAATATGGAGATAAGCCATGAACGAAGAGAGACTGGCCTATTTTAAAGAAAAGCTCGAGAATATGAACCAGGAGATCCTGGCAGGAGCTGACAAGACCCTCAACGAGATGACTGACAGCGCCGGCAACTACCCTGATCCAGCTGACAGGGCCACCGCCGAATCAGACCGCAATTTCGAGTTACGTATCCGTGACCGTGAACGCAAACTCATGGCCAAGATCAAGGAGGCCGAAGAACGCATCGAAGACGAGAGCTTCGGCATCTGTGAAGACTGCGGGGACGACATAAGCGATAAACGGCTTGAGGCCCGCCCGGTGACCACCCTCTGCATCAATTGCAAGACCAAACAGGAAAATGATGAGAAGGCCAAGGGCAGCTGATTTCCCCCCTGACGCCATGGGAACTGCCTGCATTTCGCATTACACTGGCAACAGCAAATGCTTATAAACGGGGATAACGATGCCCGAGTTACGTAAAGACCCTGTCCTGGGGCGCTGGATCATCATTGCCAAGGAACGCGGCAAGCGCCCCACCGACTTCATCATCAATGAACCACCCACCAAGGGTGGTTTCTGTCCCCTATGCCCAGGCAACGAAAAAACCACGCCAGCCGAGGTCCTCGGCTATGGCACCCCCGGCCGCCTTGCCAACACCCCCGGCTGGACCCTGCGGGTCGTCCCCAATAAATATCCTGCCCTGATCATTGAGGGCGACCTGAATAAAGAGGGCGAAGGCCTCTACGACAAGATGAACGGCATTGGCGCCCATGAGGTTCTCATTGATACGCCAAACCATGATGAGACCTTCTCCAGGCTGCCCTTTGAGCGGATGAAGGATGTCTTTCTTGCCTTCCGGGATCGGCTGGTGGACCTGAGTCGTGATGAACGGTTCAAATATGTGATGATCTTCAAAAACCACGGCCGGGCCGCCGGGGCATCCCTGGAACACTCCCATTCCCAGCTTGTTGCCCTGCCCATCCTGCCCCGGATGATCGTCTCGGAACTGGCCGGCAGCCTCTCCTACTACAAATATAAGGAGCGCTGTGTCTACTGCGACATTATTCGCCAGGAGATTAAACAGCAGACCCGCATTGTCTGCGAGAATGACCATTTCATCGTAATCACCCCCTGGGCGCCCCGTTCACCCTTTGAGATGTGGGTACTGCCCAAACATCACTCCTCATCCTATATCACCCAGAGTGATGAGCAATTCCAGGCCCTGACCCGGATTTTCGCCGAGGCCATGTACCGCCTGGAGAGCTGTATACCCAATGTACCCTATAATTTTGTCCTGCACGGCGCACCGCTTCGCTCAGAACCCATGCGCCATTACCACTGGCATTTTGAGATCATGCCCAAGCTCACCAATATTGCCGGATTTGAATGGGGTTCCGGTTTTTACATAAACCCCACTCCCCCTGAAGACGCTGCGAAATTTCTGCGGAAGGTCTCTGTTACGTAACCACCTCCGCTGGCAAAACAGATTGGCAGTAGCCACAACAAGGTGCATTATGAAAAAGATATTACTTGTCGACGACGAAGAGTCCATCCATCTCCTCTATCGTGACGAGCTGGAAGAGGCTGGCTATGAGGTGCACTCCGCCCTCTCCGGTGATGAGGCCCTAAACACCCTGGAAATCATCAAGCCCGATCTGGTCATCCTTGACATCAATATGCCAGGTATAAACGGTATTGACACCCTGCGCAGCATGAAGGAAAAGATGCCTACCCTGCCCGTTATCCTCAGCTCTGCTTACCAGGAATTCAAGCAGGATCTGGCCTCCTGGGCCTCTGACGACTACATCGTCAAATCCGCTGACCTCAGTGAGCTTTTGGCGTCTGTCCGCAAACATCTCTCGTAGGGGTATCTTGAATACGTAGATTTTTTTGTTCAAGATCGGATGGGCGCAGACGAGGGAATTCCCTGAAAGGGGTAAGGGGGCCCAGGTGACACCCCGGGAGCACCCCCAAAGGAGGTATTGGCAAGAACCCTTGGGCTGCATGGAGTTGATACCGGGGTCTCCATACCCTACCCAATTTTCGAGCATAACGCTGAGACCGTCGCCCGGACAGCGCAGACTCCGAGCCGCCCCCACTGGACCTTAGAAAGTGCCTGTCCAGAAATGAGGATTTTAGCCGGACATCAAGGACTGCGAAAAAAATAAGCCCAGGCATATATATGATATTCCGAGCATTATTTTTTGAGCAAGACGCAGAGGTACGGCGAAAAGACCATTTATGGACAGACACTAGAAAGCCATACATAACTACTGTCCTCTTCCTGTAACACCAGACGCCAGACCATGAAAGATATCCAGAGCCAACAGGACCATCGCCGAATCGGCATTGAAAAGGTGGGAGTGAAAGAAATCTCCTACCCCATCACGGTCCTGGACAAGGCCCACCATCACCAGCGCACTGTGGCCACCGTCAACATGTCGGTGAACCTTCCCCACCACTTCAAGGGGACCCACATGAGCCGCTTTATTGAGATCCTCAACCGCTTCCACGGAAATATCAACCTGCGCAGCTTCCACCTCATCCTTGAAGAGATGAAGGAGAAACTTGAGGCCCAACAAGCCCATATGGAGGTCGAGTTCCCCTATTTCCTCCAGAAGGCAACCAGCAGCAAGACCGGATTACTCAGGGAGTATAGCTGCAAGATGCACGGCACCTATGACTCCGAGGATGACCTCACCCTGGAGTTCCGGGTTCCCATCGCCCCGCCGGGCGTAGAGCAAACTGGAGAAGGCCTGCCTGAGTCCCTGGGGCATTGGGGCAATGCCGACATCTGTGTACGCTTTCGCCACTTCATCTGGATTGAGGATCTTATTCAGGTGGTGGAAGAGGTCACCAGCCATGACCTCAAGTGGTCCACGGCCCAGCCAAAGCCCAACCGTCACCCCCTGTCCGTCGAGCAGCTGGCCAAGGATCTGGGCCAGCGCCTCAATGACCACCCAGCCATCTCATGGTTCTCCGTCACTGTTGAAAACCTCTCTGAAGGTTTTTCCACCTTCGCCACCATCGAAGGCCCCCAGTAACGCACCCTTCCCACCGAAACTTGCCTGGATTATGCCCCTAAAATTTCACTGGTTTCCTCTGCCCTATTGCGTTAAGTAGGGTATAGTTTACGGTTTTCTTGTTCACCTAAGCCCCTTTGCTAATCACCCCATCACGATGGAATCACCATGCAGCATGAATTTTTACTTGAAATAGGCACCGAAGAAATTCCGGCCAGCTATATAGAACCAGCCCTCAACCATCTCAAAGGGGGCATGGAGAAAAAGCTTACCGAGCTTGCCCTGCCTTTTGGCGCCATTCAAACGGCAGCAACACCGCGGCGACTGACTCTTGTGGTCAGCGATCTTGCAAAGCGCCAGGAGGACCAACGCAAAGAGGTCATGGGTCCCCCGAAACAGGCCGGGTTTGATGGTGACAACAGGCCCACCAAGGCAGCCATTGGTTTTGCCAAATCGCGGGGTGCCACTGTTGATGATATCCAGGTGGTCAGCACGGATAAGGGCGACTATCTCATGGTGGTGCAGGAGGTCATGGGCCAAGACACCACTGTCCTGCTCCAGGACTTCCTTCCGGAACTCATCCTGTCAATACCCTTTCCAAAATCCATGCGCTGGGCCGGCAACACCACCCAATTCGCCCGGCCCCTGCAATGGCTTCTCTCCCTGTTTGGCGGCAAAAACGTTGTTTTCAGTATTGATGATCTTACCAGCGGCAACACCACCCGCGGCCATCGCTTTACCTGCCCGAAAACCCGGCAAATCACTGATTTCAAGCAATACCAGGAAACCCTCCTTGAAATGGATGTCATGGTTGATATCCACAAACGCCGTGACCTTATCAAAAGCCAGGTCACAGAGGCAGCCAGTGCAGCTGGCAACGGCAGCGTGGTCCTTGATCTGAACCTCCTTGACACCGTGACCCAACTCGTGGAGTCGCCCCATGCCATTTGCGGCTCCTTTGATGACAAGTTCCTGGAACTTCCCAACGAGGTGCTCACCACCTCCATGCGGGTCCACCAGAAATACTTCACCGTGGCCGACAAGAACGGCGAACTTCTGCCCTATTTTGTCGCGGTCAACAACACCGGGGTAAGGGACGAGGCCATCTCCCGTGAAGGCCATCAGCGGGTGCTACGCGCCCGCCTGGAAGACGGCCTGTTCTTCTTTAACAAAGACCGTAAACGTCGCCTTGAGGCGTACAAGGCGTCCCTCTCCGGGGTTGTCTTCCAGGCCCAGTTAGGCACCATGGCCGAAAAGAATGATCGTCTCACCAGCCTGGCCATTGAACTGGCCCGGGAGCTGGAGCCTGATCTTGTTGACACGGTGACAAGATCTGCCGAGCTGTGCAAGGCTGACCTGGTCACCGATATGGTGGGTGAATTCCCCTCCCTGCAGGGGATGATGGGGAAGTATTATGCCCTCCATGACAACGAAAAGCCGGAGGTGGCCCAGGCCATCATGGATCACTATAAACCGCTGCGCTCAGGAAGCGCCTTACCCTCTGGCAAGGCCGGTGCCCTGGTCAGCATGGCCGACCGTATTGATACCATGGCAGGCTGCTTTGCCATCGGCAAGGCGCCAACTGGCGCCACCGACCCCTATGGTCTGCGCCGCCACGCCTTGGCCCTTATCCATATTATCAACGATCAGGGCTGGCATCTCTCCCTGGCCGCCATCTTCAGCAAGGCCCTTGGGCTCTATGGCTCCAAAATAGAGACGGACAATGGGGCGAGCCTCGCCACCATCCTCAACTTCATCAAGGGCCGCTATATCAACGATCTTATCTCCAGGGGCAAGGCCCCTGGGGCAGTGGAGGCCGCCACATCGGGCCCCGTTGACGACATCAACGACTGTGGTCAGCGCATTGAGGCCCTGGCCGCCATCTCAGGCCATGAGACCTTCACCATGCTGGCTGGCGCCTTTAAACGGGTGACCAATATCATCAAGGACCATGACAGCAGAGAGGTCGAAGAAAATCTTCTCAGCACAGGGGCTGAACAAAAACTCTTTACGATCTTTAGCCAGGTAAGCAGTCAATGCGAGCCATTGCTGGAAAAACGGGCCTATGGTGAGGCATTGCAGGCCATTTTACAGATGAAAGAACCGGTGGATAGCTTCTTTGATGAGGTGATGGTGATGGCCGAGGATGAGGCGGTCAAGAACAACAGGCTGTCGCTGCTGACTGCCATTGCCCACCTCTTCTTAAAGATCGGCGACGTTTCAAAGATGTACACCCTGAAGGGCTAGTCCGTGTGTGCCACAGACAGGCGGAGCCTTGGCGCATCCCCCTGCAAATCAGGTCTTTGTAAGAAATGTGGATTTTCGGAACCAGACTATCAGTCGCCAAAATAGATCAGGCTGGCCGTCTCAATGGCGGTGGCCATTAGCGGCGGCAGGGCCTGGACATCTATTGAAAGGGCCCCGCAGATCCTGTCCACCGTCGACCAATCGCCCTGCTCATAGGCGGAGGTGAAGGTCATCAATACCCCCATCCTGCCGGTCCCAGTGACCAGGGCATCATAGAGATCATGCTCCAGATGAAGTCCGTCGAGTATATTCTCCATCTTCCTTTCCAGAATAACATCAAGCAGGCTGAGCATGCCCAGGGTGTAGCAGCTGGCCCTTGACCCCACGCCGGGCACGAGGTCACTGAGGCCCTGACAGAAACGGGCCCGCTGCACAGAAAGACGCAGAAGTTCGTTGGGCTTGTCCTCGGCAAGATAGGAGAGCATCATAACGCTTATCCACTGACGCAGCGTCTCTTCCCCCACTAGGGCAATGGCGCTTTGCAGGGATTTGACCTCCACCCGCACAGCAAAGGCAGCGGAATTTACATAGCGCAGGAGCTTATAGGCAAGGGAAACATCGTGGGAGACCATCTCCGCCATTTTCTCATAATCAGAACTCTGATCCTGGAGCTCACTGAGCATGTTGAGATACTGCAGCTTAGAGCCGGGAATATCCTTACCGCTCATGATTTCTGGTTTGCTGAAGAAATAGCCCTGGTAAAGATGAAAGCCCATTTTCTGGAGGCGTTGAAACTGCTCCATGGTCTCCACCTTTTCGGCCAGCAATCTGAGCTTAAACGTTCTGGCCCTGGCCACCTCTTCCTCGAGTTCCTCCCAGTCCATGGCCAGCACATCGAACTTGACTATCTTGGCAATCTCCATAAGGGGCTCCAGCCCCTTCCGGTATCTGAAGTCATCCAGGGCAAAGATATAGCCCTTCTGGGTAAGATTGGTGCAGTTCTTGATCAGGGTGGGGGTCACCTTGACGTCTTCAAGAATCTCCAACACGGTGCTGCGGGCCGAAAAGAGAAAAGGGGTATGTCGATTAAGCATACCCTGGGGAAAATTGATAAAGGCCTTTTTACCGCCGGTCACCTTTTGCAGACCGAGGAGATACTGACTGTTGGTAATAACAGTTGAGGTTGCCGACATGGAGTCAATGGCGGCACTGCAGAAATTCTGGAGGCCGGAGCGAAAGAGGAGCTCATAACCAAAGACCTTCATATTGGCACGGAAGACAGGCTGCCGGGCAAGAAAGACCCGGCTGGTATCGATGGCTTCTATTGTTTTATCAGGGGGCATGGATTTCCTTAATAGAAGTTTCCTGTACGCCTATTTTCACATCTGGGAGACATATCTCATCCTAGGTTACCGGGCCTCTCTTGTCAAAAAGGCCCCTCATTTTAGACCTTTTCGCCACTGGAATTACCCAGCCACCTCCAGGGCACCGACTTCAAGGAGCGCCGCGATGACCTCTGCCACCGGCAGGCCGATAACGTTGGTATAGGAGCCGGAAATTTCGGCAACCAGGAAGGCGCCGCCACTTTGGATGCCATAGGCGCCTGCCTTGTCATCACCGTCACCAGTACCTGCATAGGCGGCAACAACATCAGGGCCCAGGTCAACAAAGCGGACCTTGGTCACCACCGCCCCCACCTTCTCAACATAGGGCTGCCGACAACAGAGGGCAAAGCCTGTCCACACCTCATGCCAGCGCCCGGAGAGAGAGGTCAGGATCTCTTCGGCCTCCTGGCGATGCCGGGGCTTACCAAGAATAGACCCATCACGAACAACAACGGTATCGGCCCCCAGGACGACATGGCCGGCATGGTGGTTGGCCACGGCCCAGGCCTTTTCTGAGGCCAGACGCCGGACAAAGCGTTCAGGGCCTTCGCCGGGCAGGACACCCTCATCCACCGCTGCGGCTTTAACCAGAAAGCGGAGGCCCAACTCAGCGAGAAAATCCCGCCGCCGGGGTGAACCAGAGGCCAGGATCAGGGGCCGCAGGGTATTAAAAACTGTCTTGGCCGTCATGATCAGGCCCTGATGGAATATCCTCCATCAACCACCACTGTCTGGCCATGGATCATCTTGGCCAGATCACTGGCCAGAAAAAGGGCGACATCGGCAACATCATCCGGGGTGGTCAAAACACCGATGGGGGTGCGCTCCAGGGCAGTGTCAAGAATCTGCTTCCTGTTGGGGAATTTCTTGAGGGCCTCGGTGTCCACGGCGCCGGCACTGATGGTGTTAACGGTGATCTTCTTTTCTCCCAGTTCAACGGCCAGGTGGCGCACCAGGGATTCCAGGGCCGCCTTGGAGGCCCCGACCGCGGTGTAATTCTCCACGGCCCTTACTGAACCAAGACTAGAGACTGCCATGATCCGGCCACCATCAATCATCAGCGGCACGGCCTGCTGGGCCAGGGTGAGCAGGGCCCGGGCATTTATATCCATGGCCCAGTTCCAGTGGCGGGGGGTAAGCTCCATGGCCGGCTTCAAGACGCCGGAGGCAGCATTTGACACCAAAAAATCCAGCCGGCCGTAGCGCTCCCGGATCTGCTCGAACATGGCAACAACGTCCTGGTCATTGGCGACATTGGCCTTGACAACCATGCACTCAGCCCCGCGCTCTTCCACCAGGCGCGCGGTTTCTTCGGCATCCTTGCGGTGGCGGACATAGTTAACAACAATATTTACACCATTTTCTGCAAAACGCAGGGCAATGGCCTTACCAATTCCCCTGGAACTGCCGGTGATAAGTGCTACTTTTCCTGAAAGATCAAACATGACAAAACTCCTCTATATAAAATGCCCTTTCCATGGGCGTCAGGCAATGCAAACAGCTCGTAAATAAACGTGCGCCAAAGGCGCGATTTTAGCAGGATAGACCTGGGAAGCAAAGGGTTTTATCCATTAGTTTCAGCCTTTTCCCTCTGCCGATTCAACCAGCCCCGGAATCTCCCAACCAGACTGCCCACAACATGGCGGGCATCAAAATGAACCGGACCCAGCTCTTCCGGCACGATAAAGTCATCAACCTTCACCTCATCAGGGCTGAGAAGGGGGAAGGCCAGAGTCGCCAGATCATGGCCCACATCCCCCCGGTCGCGGCTGGCGCACCAGAGCGGCGATCGTTCAGGGTCCATACCAACAATGGCCAAAAAAGCGCTATCAAGCGCCAATGCCAAGGGGCTGGCCGCCATCAAGCCCAGGGGGTAAGGTTCACCAGCCATGGGGCCGCTGACGTGCATGGCCGTAACAGCATCACAGAGTGAAACCCCCTGGGGCACCAGCAGGGGGAGCTCTGCGATCAATTCAAAAAAGGGGCTGGCATCACCCTTACCATGAACCTGATGGCCCCACGCCTTCCGCCAGCCCTTAATGATTCCGTAATGATTTTTCACCGCCAGGGTGATCCGGGCCTGGCTGTGGCTCTTGAGCTTAGGAAGATTAATAAAATAATCGCACTCCAAGGCATCAATAGCCACGGCAATCTCTGCACCGCTGCTGGTCGTGACGGCACGGGTCTCTTGAAACGGTGCAAAGGCCACGGGCAATCCCTATAAGGCCTCGGTCATCCCACAGATCCGCATGGCCCGCAGGCCCGAGCCAGTGGCCGGAGAATCGCCCACCGCAACCTGGGCACCTTGGTCAACAAACCACTGGGCAACCCCTGCGACAAACTGCGGATGGGTACAGGCCAGATCCGCCTTATATCCGGCGGCCACCAGGTTGGGTTTCAAAAGAACCCTGCTCCCCCTTGAAACCGT
>JAUVQZ010000274.1 GCA_030597865.1 Pseudomonadota bacterium
CAGAAGGTGTTAATACCACCCACGGCCTTGCCAAGATCTTCACCATTGGTATTGGTCAGATCAGGGGTTGGCCCGGACCATTGCATATGGAGACTGTCCAGCATCTCGTAGGCAGAACTCTCATGGCAGACAATACAGGTAGCCGGGCCGTCATAGGACGTTATGTCCTGATGGGCAGTAATTGCCGCTGAGCCCGTGCCACTCAGCAGCAGAACTGCTGAAGCGGTTATCAAAGCTATTTTCATCTTTTCTCCTCACATCATTTATTCTTCTTTGTACTTATGGCGGATTGTGCGTGTACCCTTGGTCATCTCCTCTTTCGTTATTGGTTAATAAGATTGCAAACTGCATAAAATCGCTGGAACCCATACCCCCTGATCAGGTCCATGGTAAGCTATTCATCTGCATTTCTTATTATTGATAGCAAGGGCGATGCCACTGCGACATCTTGCCGCACACCAGCAACATTTTGCCCGCCAAGACAAGGAGTTAAAAATAAAAATTCTTGCCCGACCCCCACCCTTCCGACGGGCAAGAATGGAGATAATGGCCATATGGCTATTATCATTGGCCATATGGCCAAGGGCGGCGTTTTTTCTGATCGAGGAACGTGGGGGAACCTATAAAAAGGGGGGGGAGTCCGGGCTGGTGGGAGACTATCAGTTTAGCCCGTGTTTTTTGAGCTTATAGCGAAAGGTGTCATACTTCATCCGCAGGAGGCTGGCTGCCTTTTTCTGGGAGTTGCCACTTTGCTTCATGGCCTGGACAAGGAGGTTTTTCTCAAGCTCCTCAACATCAACCCCTTCCGGGGGCAAAATAAAGGGAGCGGCTGGGCCTGATGCCAAGAAGGGCGCTGTATAACCGGCAACCTCAGCAGGAAGATGGTGCGGCTCAATGGAGGCAGGATCCTTCAGGACCACCAAGCGCTCCACCATATTTCTCAGCTCACGAACATTGCCCGGCCACCCATAACTGCGCATCAATTGCAGGCTCTCGGCGCTAAAGCCCTTGATGGCATCTTTCAGATAGCGCTTATTATAATACCCCAGAAAATAATCGGCCAGGGGACTGATATCATCTGGCCGCCCCCTTAACGGCAACACCTGGAGATGAAAGGTGTTGAGCCGGTAGAAGAGATCGAGGCGAAAGGTGCCTCTCTCCACCTCGGCCGCAATGTCCTTATTAGTGGTGGCAAGCACCATAACGCTCACCGGGATCTCCTCCTGGCCACCAACCCTTCTGATATAGCGCTCCTCTAAGGCCCGCAGCAGCTTGCCCTGCAAATCCATTTTGATTTCAGCTATTTCATCAAGGAGCAGACAGCCACCATCAGCCAGTTCGAACAATCCTTTTTTATCCTGCCTGGCATCGGTAAAGGAACCTTTTGTATGGCCAAAGAGTTCCGCCTCCAGCAATGATTCCGGCAACGCTGCACAGTTAACACGAATCATCGGCGCCTGACTGCCATCACTGAGGAGCTTATGCAGATAGCCGGCCACAAGCTCCTTGCCCGTGCCACTCTCACCGGTAATCAGCACCGTATCCACTCCGGCCCGGGCAATGACCTGCACCTCCCCTATCAGGGCCTTGGTTTGCGCATCATCACCGATAATCTGGGTATGATGAAGGGTCTGGCATCTCTTGCGAAAATACCCCACCTCATCGCGCAATTTTTCCTTTTCAATCACCCCGGCCAGGACCAGAAGCACCTCATCCATATTAAAGGGCTTGACCAGATAATCAATGGCGCCCAGCTTCATCGCCTTCACCGAGGTCTCCACAGAATCATCAGCGGTGAGCATGACCACCTGGGTGGATATATGCTGTTTTTCAATCTCGGCGAGAATTTCAAGGCCGCTCATGCCAGGAAGATGATTATCAAGCATGGTGATATCCGGGGCCCATCCGGAAATTTTGGCCATGATATCCCCGGTGCTGCTTTCATAGCGCACCTCATAACCAGCCGTTTTCAAGGCACGTACCAGCATGGAGCCAATAAATTCATCATCCTCAAGCACAAAAATTCTGCCTTTACTTTGCATCGCTCACTCCTCGGGAAATGGGCAGGGTGATAAGAAAAAGCGCCCCACCCCCAGGACGGTTGCGGGCAACGATGGATCCGTGGTGCAGACCGATGAGGGTTTTGCAGGTGGCCAGGCCAAGACCGGACCCCTTGGCCCTGGTGGTAAAAAATGGGTTGAAGACATCGTCAAGAGGCTTCATCAATGCCGCTGCCGGTATCAGCTATAGCCACCTCCACCATCTCCGTAACCCTATTGGTGGTGATGGCAATGGAGATTGTCCCGCCTTGGGGCATGGCCGCCGCCCCATTAAGAAAAAGGTTGAGAAAGACCTGACAGAGCTGGTTTGGATCGGCATGGATGTTGGGCACCGGGCTTTCCCTGGGCCAGGACACCTTCACCTTTTGGCTGGTAACAGATGGAGTGAAGAGCAGTGCCCGGTCAATAATTTCCGTTAAGGAAACACGCATTAATTGCGGCGGCCTGGGCCTGGCAAAGCCAAGCATATTTGTGAACAGACCCTCTATGCGATTGACCTCCCCCACCACCTTGCAGAGAATTTCCCGGTCTTCCTTGGCAATTGTTGACTCCCCGGATAGGACCTCCATGGCAGCCTTGATGCCGGCCAGGGGATTACGGACCTCATGAACCAGGGTGGTTGCAATCTTGCCACAGGC
>JAUVQZ010000138.1 GCA_030597865.1 Pseudomonadota bacterium
GGCGGTGATGAAAATATGCCGTTGTTGGGCAGCTGATAGACAAACACGGATCAAGAGTCCGTTGCCGAACAATTAAACAGGGCAGGATCAAATGTGTGAGTTTTGTACAAAGCATGGCGATGGCAAGGTCTGGTTTAAGAATGCCGCCAATTACGGCAAGGATCTGATGGCCGATCTTGAGCGACGCGATTATATCAAGGATTTTTTCACCTCCACCATTGAGGAGGGCATTGTCACCCTGGGCCGCCTGGAGACCCTCCACCAGAAGAAAAAACGGCTGCCGCCCCGCTTGGTCAAGGCCATGGTGGACAAGGCCAAAGAGGAGCATTTCGGCCAGGTGGTAACCATTGAGGATATCCGCGACATGGTGGGCAAGGCCGCCACCGTGGTTCGCCTGCCCTGCGCCTGCCGCTGGGCCGCCATGAAGACAGAAAACCGCTGCTGTTACAGTGTGAGCTATAGCCCGGACGCCTGGTACGATGATCTGGACATGGGCTATTTTGGTCTGGCCCAGGATGAAGGGCTGGAGAGGATAAAGCCGGAAGAGGCAATCAGCCAGATGGAGACGCTGGAAAAGCAGGGCGCCGTCCACACCATCTGGACCATGATGACCCCCTTTATCGGCGCCATCTGTAACTGCCAGCCCGGCGACTGCCTGGGCCTGCGCACCTTGGCGCTGGATGTGGAGACCATGTTCCGCGGCGAGCAGGTGGCAATGGTGGATGAGGAGCGCTGCAACGGCTGCGGGGCGTGCGAGGAGGCCTGCCAGTTTCAGGCCATCAGCAGCCGTCAGCTCAGCGGTGAGCAGGTGGCCGTGGTCAGCCCTGCCCAATGCTTCGGCTGCGGGTTATGCCGCAACCACTGCCCGGAAGAGGCCCTTGCCATGGTGGGACGTTAGTATGGAAAATAAAGGGCAGATCCCAACCCGGGCACGCGGCCTGGAACGGATCATCCGGGCGGCCGGCTACTCCTGGGCCGGGCTGCGCCATACCTTTAAAAACGAGGCCGCCTTCCGCCAGGAGATCCTTCTCTGCCTCATCCTAACGCCACTGATTCTCCTGATGCCCCTCAGTCTGTTGGCCAAGCTCTACCTCGTCGGCTGCCTGGCCCTGGTGCTGATCTGCGAGCTTGTCAACACCGGTCTTGAGGTCATCATTAATCACATCTCGCCCCAGTACAGCGAGGCGGCCAAGAACGCTAAGGATATCGGCAGCGCCCTGGTCCTTGTCGCCCTAGCCAATCTGACCATCGCCTTTCTGGCCCTGCTGACATCTCTCTTCTGACCCATCCTACAAGCTAAACAAGTCGCCCTCATCATTCAGCCTGGTCGCATAGGTGGCAAGAAAAACGAAAGCTGTCTCGCGGTCTTTGTTTTCGACCGGATGAAAATAGATGCGGCAATGTCTAAATATCCAGCTTTAGCCCTTGAATGGTACTGAATTGCATCCGCAAAGGCATCAATGGGCCGAAATCTTTCCGTAGTTTACGGAGTCGAATGTATTCGAAAAGGCCAACACAGCGCCATGCTTTTCCAACCATATCTTGCAAAACCATATCCACGGCCTATATACTGTTCGTCCTTATACCGATAAAAATACCGCTGCACCGGAACACCCCAGAAAAGAAAAACCCCGAAATCCTTATGCAGGACTCGGGGCTATAGGCTAAACCGGATTGTTATTTGGTGGCGATACAGGGAATTGAATCATAGCCGCCAATCCCTGCCAATATAAGTACCGCCAAAAATACCGTCACACTTTTGTCGCTGCTCACAAAACTACGAGGTAGTTCTACTCACCAGTAAAAACTGGCGAACCGTGAGCCTGTGAAAATAATACAACAATGCAAGCCTGCCCCCCGTGCCGACATGTTTTTCCACAAAAAAACCCGCATGCTTTTCCAAACATGCGGGTTTCAAATCAAATAAACTAAACAAGATCAATCCAGATACTTGAGATGGGCCATTTCATGAACCTTCTGTCTTGACCTGGCAAAATCACCGAAAGCCTGGGCGGTCTTTCGCTCCAGAGCAGAACGTACTTTGTTAATATCCTCTTTGGAGGAAAGTAGGTTCTTTACCTTCTTCATTTTAACTTTTTTTAATGATTTCATATTACACCTCACAGAGATTGTTCACATAACAAGGATATGGAATAATTTTATCGGTGTCAAGAGCGCCGAAGTTAAACCTTTTGGGGTCATCCGTCAAGAAATCTCGATCATTTAACAATAGGAAGTCTGGATAATGAATTGAAAGAAAAGGCATCCTGTCATGTGGGTTGGCTGTGGCATCGAAAAGAATTTCTCCGGCGATTTCACCATCTTTGAACAATTCAGGAGTTGATATTTCACACACCCAAATGAACTTCGGCATAGGCATTTCGCAATACACGTTTGCGATGCCAAACGGTACAGAATTAGCTCTCCTCATTCTTTTGAAAGATTTTGATGATGTTAGAAAGGTTCGGGTGACAATATCCTCGTATCTCAACAGACTTGATTGAGCATTCAAGCCCAGGGTGTCCTCGGTCAAAATGGCTTTTGATAGCTCTACTATATGCTCAGCAGAAAGATGAATTTTTTCATAAAGCGGAACAATGAAGGTATCAATTTCTTCCGTTTTAAACCGAGACCAATATCCATCAGCGGGAGCAGGATCATTTTTCCTGATTGCATGATACGGTAAAAAGTTATCATCGTTAGCAATGAAGCCGGAAAGATAAGCATCACTTGTAGCTGGAGTTTCAGGCTCGACAATGTTGTAATCTGACAAGTGTCCGATAATAGTAATCGCATGCGCATGCCCGGATAACGCCACGACGACTGGTAACCCAGACTCGACGTACATATAGAGAAGCTGGTCAAACAAATCTCTGCGCTGATCACGAATATAGATTTCAGGTGAAAACCCAAAATTGCTAAACATCTCTGTTACTTGATGGGCTGTTAATCCTTTTGACGGCACCAATCTACCCTTGGAAACGTCACTTGTAAGCTGAGACACCTCATATGGCCACTTCTCTGCATATCTTTTGTACCGCTGACTGAAGTACCGAAAAATCATCCAACAGGCTGCATGAGCGCAAACCGTCACATCACTATCCTGGCTCATATACGGGAAGCCAGTAGCGATTAATTCCGCGCCAAGAATATGAACAGGATATTGAGAAACGCAAATATGCCCGGAAACAAATGGTAATTTTTCTGGGTCGAGAATTGTTCTGCCAATCGTGAAAACACGGTTGGGTCTCAGCACAATAAACCCGACATAAGCTTCCTGGTAACGGTCAAGCTTGAATAGCATTTGAGGTGCTATTTTCTCAGTGAAAAAATTTACCCTAATTGTCTTGCTCGGATACTGGGCAAACTTGCGGGAAAAAAAGTTAAAATAAGTGTCGCGGTAATCAGCATCCACATAACCTTTCTCAACTATTATTGTCTTCGCCACCTCCTTTAGGTAGTTATGGATTAGAGAAAAATCCCGAGGCGTAATATATCCTTCACAGATATTAAAAAAACTCTGCCAGTCTTCGATTGACTCAACTTGAACTAAAGTATGCTGTTCTTTTTCATGAAATACCGGCACTTCTTTCTCCTTGTTGATTCCTAAAAGCTAACAATTTTCCGGCGACCTCCAGAACTACGCCCCCTGAAACCGCTTAAAATTCTCCGCCTGCTCGAAAATCTCCCTATCCACCGGCGGGTAGCCGTTGTCTGCCAGGGAAATAATCAAATCAACCTTGAGCTCGGCCTTGATGTCGTCGCGCTGGCTCCAGTCGGTGTATTTAGCCTTGTCGTCCACCAGCTTCTTCACCTCTTTGGCCAGGTGCAGGAATTTGTCTTCCGGGTATTCAAAATCATACTTGCAGGCGAGGGACTGAGCTGCCTCAGATCAGCTTGCTAACATTAGCCTTCAGCGGCAACCTTCAACAAATCATACACCACCCGGGCAAAACCGGCGGCCTTGGCCGGGTCAGAAAGGAGCTGCATCATCTGGTTTTGATGGGCTTCGCTGCTGTCCATCACTGCGTCATCAACGGCCTTGGGGAAGTCGCCGAGCAGGGCTTGTTCAGGGGTGTTGTTGGCGATCTGCATCATTACCAGCTCATTCTCGCTGATTTTATCGCGGATGGTATAGGCGTAGTTCACCAGATCTTTATTGGTGAGTTCGTCAGTGATAAACAGCTCGTTTAAACGATTGATAATCAGGGAGAGAAACTCTTCTTTTTTATCCTTGGCCTTGGCCGTGCCAAGGCCTTCGCCAGGCTCAAGCTGATAATCCGGGCTGTTCTCCTGGAGCTTCAAATCCTGCCGCCGTATTTCTGAAAGCCGGTAATGGCTTAGTATGACGTTATCCAGGTCAATCGCATCCTCATCAATCAGGGATTCCCGCAACATGGGGCGCAGGTTACGGGCGTATAGGCAGAGTTTTTCCAAGTCCTTGTCATCGTAATCAACGATCTGCGACATAAACTCATAGAACCGGACAAAGGTGCCGAGATCCTTTTTAAAGATCTCCAGGGCATCTTTTTCCGCCTTGCACTCCTTGAAAGAATTTTCTGCATTGGCAATCAGCACCGGGTCTTTGGTTTTCTTGGTGCGTTCAAACATCTCTTTGGCCAGCTTATAGGCATCAATTGCCGATTTATAACGCAGCTGCCACCGTTCAACTGCTGGCTTACAGATATTGGCAATGGCGGCATTGCTCTTGCTCTTCTGCAGAAATGCCTCACAAAACTGCTCCACCTCCTGCCACAGGAAGATCCTCTCAGCCCGCAGTTTCTCATTAAGGTCAAAGATCAAGCCAGGATCAGAGACATCGGCCAGCTCCGCCGTCTGATAATAAGGCTGGAAGGAGGCCAGAATCTCCTCCGGATCATTAAAGAAATCGAGGACAAAGGTGCCTATCTCGGCCTTGCCGGGATAGGTTCGGTTCAAGCGCGACAATGTTTGCACGCACTCAACCCCGCCAAGCTTCTTATCCACATACATGGCACAGAGCTTGGGCTGGTCAAAACCGGTCTGGAATTTATTGGCAACAATCATCACCTGGTAATCGGCAGAGTCAAAGGCCTTGCGCATATCACGGCCTTTCAGGTTGGGGTTCATGTTTGTTTCGGTAAACTTCTCACCAAGCAGCTCTGCCGCATGAGGGTCATTCTCGCTAAACTCCACCTCGCCTGAAAAGGCCACCATTGCATGGATCTTTTCATAGCCCTTGCCAGCAATATACTTATCAAAGCCCTGTTTATAGCGCACCGCCTCTTTGCGGCCACTGGTCACCACCATGGCCTTGGCCTGGCCGCCAAGAAGGCCCATGACATTATCTTTAAAATGCTCAACAATCACCTGGACCTTTTGGGCGATGTTATAATCGTGCAACCGTACCCATTGGTTGACTTTCACCTTGGCCTTTTTGCTCTCCACCTCCTGGTCTTCTTCCTGGATCTTCAGGGACAGGTTATAGGCCACCCTATAGTTGGTGTAGTTCTTTAAGACATCGAGGATAAAACCTTCCTCAATGGCCTGGCGCATGGTGTAGACATGATAGGCTTCCGGCTTATTAGCCTTGGAAGGCGGCTCCGCAGGATTAGGCAGACGGCCAAACAACTCAAGAGTCTTTGTTTTCGGGGTAGCAGTAAAGGCAAAATAGCTGAGATTTGAAGATGCTCGGCGCGAGGCCACAGCCGCATCCAAGATATCTTCTGAGGAGAGGTCTTCGTCATCCTCCTTGGCCTCGATCATCAACACCTCTTTTAACTGACGGGCTGTGGAGCCGGTTTGGGATGAATGGGCCTCATCGGCAATCACCGCGTAATTACGCTCCTTGAGGCTGACGCTGTTTTCGATGGCCCTGAGAACAAAGGGAAAGGTCTGGATGGTGACGATGATGATGGGTTGGGAATTTTCTAAGGCTGTGGCCAGTTTCTCCGATTTGGAGCCATCGCCCTCCTCTTGATTGATGCGCCCCACCACACCATCCACATGCTCAAACTGGTAGATGGTGTCCTGAAGCTGGGCATCCAGTACGGTGCGATCAGTGACGATGATTACTGAGGCAAATTGTTTATTGCCCTCCTGATCATAGAGAGAGGAAAGTTGGTGGGCTGTCCAGGCAATGGAGTTGGATTTGCCGGAACCAGCACTATGCTGGACAAGATATTTTTGGCCTAGCCCTTCGCCATGGGCGGCACCAACCAGTTTTCGCACCACATCCCATTGATGGTAACGGGGGAAGATCAGGGTCTCTTTCTTGAACTTCTTGCCCTGCCAATCCTCCTTTTCCACAATCTCCAGGTGGACAAAGCGGGCCAGGATGTTGAGCAGATTGTCAGGGAGCAGCACCTCATTCCAGAGATAGTCGGTGGCGTATTGGTTGACATCATCCGGCACATCATTACCGGAACCTCCCTCCTTGGTACCCTTATTAAAAGGTAGGAAAAAGGTGTCTGGCCCGGCCAGGCGGGTGGCCATATAGACCTCGTACTGGCTCACGGCAAAATGGACCAAGGCCCCGCGCTTAAAGGTGAGGAGTGGTTCCGACTTCTTAGTAGCCGGATCAATGGGTGGGCGGGTGGTCTTATACTGCTTAATGGCGTTTTGCACTGCCTGCTTAAATTCCGACTTCAACTCCAGGGTTGCCACAGGCAGGCCATTAACAAAGAGGACCAGATCAATACGCCAGGCCTTGGCCTTGGTGCCGGTCTCGGCCAGATGCTCCTCTGTGGCCCAGGGGGAGTAGACAAGCTCCGGCACCACTCGCAGCCGGTTCTGCTCATAACGGGCCAGGGTGTCCGGGTTGAGATCATGCTCGGGCTTGAATTGGCAGAGGCGAAAGCGGGTACCGCGATCACGCAATTCATGGCGCAAGACACCCAAGGTACCAAAGGTACGCATCTCCTTATTAGCGGCATTGGGACCGGCCTTGCCCAGCTGGGAGGCCACTCGATTTAAAAAGTTTTTCTCGGGATCAGAGGGGTAGAGTTTGCAGTATTTTTGCCACTGGCCATCCTGGGTGTCTTTGACAAAACCCAGGAGATCTTCGGGGTAGAGGGCCAGCTCACGGTTGTATTTTTCTGGCCTGCCCAGCAACCAGCCATTGGCGACCAACTGGTTGATCATGTCGTTCTGAAAGATAAACTCCCTGGACTTATCACCCCCATATACGCTCATGCGGCTTCTTCCTTATTGGTCTGGTTTTGTGCTGGGGCCTGCCAGCTGCGGACATCAATCTTGCCGGTAACAGCGGCGGAGATGAGGGCGGTACGGCGTTCTTGGAGTAGCACAATACCTTTTTGGGCTTTTTCTTCTAAGGCGTTGAGCGCCCTCCTCTTCACCTCAACATGCTGATTTATTTGAAGTTGCTCATCATGAGATGGAACAGGGACAAGGCTATTTGCTAAATATTCATGCTCGATACTTTCTACCGTTGCACCTTGCTTTGCCCATTCTAGGAGAAGTGAAGCCTGATACCCATGAATAAAATTAGCAGCAAAATTAGCACTCATTTCATCTCCAAACCTCAGGGCCTTCATATCCTGATTCAGGGTCACTTGAACCGTGTTAATTGCAACGGGTATCTTTCGCTGCAAAATCCCGGATCGAACAACCATAAGCAATGCACCTGGATCTACATAGTTTGTTGATGACTCCTCAACTGCTATTTTTGTTACCTTATCTTGTGTGTCGGCAATCCAAAATTTTTTCATATCTTTTGGTGAAACCCAAGGTATATCACCATGCTCCCAGTAGGAAAAATTGTCTTTACTAGGAGTGCCCCCTCCTGAGAACTGACATAGATACTTGAGCGGTTTCATCTCCCAATGCTCAGGCACCTCACCCAAC
>JAUVQZ010000191.1 GCA_030597865.1 Pseudomonadota bacterium
AGAGGATGCTCAAGGAAAACGGCCTGGAGAGTGCCACCCTCTTTGATGTGGAGCTTACGGCTGACTTGAGCGATATCCATTGGCAGGTGGTCTGTGATTATTGGCGCCAGAGTCTGGTGAACCATGGGCCGATCTTCCTCCATTATCTCAATGACCGGTTGAGTCCGGACAAGCTTCTCCAGCTCTTGAAGAATCAGCGGCCCGGCCTCAAGGTCTGTCCTGATAGTTCAGGGCATGCACCTGGCCCGGAGTTGGAGAGGGAGTTTGTCCGTCTCTATGATAAAGGGGTTCTCCTTTGGCCCCAGGTGGCCGAGGAGGTGGCGAAAACCCTCCGTGATCCCGCCTTAAATCTCGGAAAATTTCAGAAAAAAAGTGTGGCCAAATGGCTGCTGGCCATCACCGCCTATTTTAACGGTGAGCTTCCCCTGCCCCCTGATTTTTTATACAAAGTGACCCAGGACAATCTCAATCAGGGGATCAAAAAAGGATGCTCCCCTCCCAGCCATCCCTTCTGTGTCTATGCAGACCGGCTATGGCAGGCCTGGCAGCAGCTCTGTGCTCAGCTCTTGGACATGAAGGCCGGCCTCTTCCCCTACGCCCAGCAACGGATTGCCCAGGTTAAGGAGGAGCAGCGTCTCCTTGGCTTTGATGATCTGCTCACCCGTCTCCAGGCTGGTCTTGCCGGCCCCGAAGGCCAACGGCTGGCTGCCCTGATCAGAGAAAAATATCCTGCTGCCCTCATTGATGAGTTCCAGGACACCGATCCCATCCAGTTTGAGATCTTTCAACGCATCCATGGCGGGAGGGAGGAGCATCTCCTCTATCTCATCGGTGACCCCAAGCAGGCCATCTATAATTTCAGGGGCGCTGACATCTTTGCCTATCTGGCTGCGGCCAGGGAGGTGGAATCCCGCTACTGCCTGGAGGATAATTACCGCTCAGAACCCGGTTTGATTGGGGCTGTAAACGCTGTCTTTAGTGAAAAGACCGGTTTGGCCAGTTTTGTCTTTGACGAGATTGCCTTTACGCCGGCCCAATGGCCTGGGCTTGGTGGAGATGGGCTTGCCGTTGACCAGGGCGAACACGCACCCCTGCAGATCATGCTGGCCGACGGTGGGGATGATGGTAAGCAGCTTTCATCGCCGGACAGTAAGGTTGTGGCCACCACGGCCTGCTGCGCGGAGATATGCAGGCTCTTGCAGCTTGCCCATCAGGGCCAGGCCAGGATCGGTTCCCGGCCCCTGGTGCCGGGGGATATTGCCGTTCTGGTGCGGACCAATAGCGAGGCCCGCCAGGTCCACCAGGCCCTCCTTGAAGTCGGGGTGGCAAGCGTGGTCAAGTCCACGGATGATCTCTTTGCCAGCCATGAGGCCAGGGAGCTTGTTGCCGTGCTACTGGCTGTTGCTGAGCCTTTGAATGAAGAGGGGGTGGTGGCTGCCCTGGCCACCGATATTATGGGCTGGTCGGCCAGTGATATCTTTGGGCGCGGCGGGGATGGGGCGGTCTGGGACGGGGTTCTTGAGCGTTTTTCCACCTATAATAGGCTCTGGCATGACAGGGGATTTATGAGCATGTTTCAGGCCCTTATCAGCGGCGAGCAGGTGCGGGAGCGTTTTCTTCGTCTCCATGATGGTGAGCGCCGTCTCACCAATTTCCTCCATCTTGGCGAGGCCCTCCAGGGCCGGAGCAGGCTTTCCAGCCACCACCTCATAGACTATCTCAAACAGGGCGTGGCTGGCCGCCATCACGGCGAGTATGAACAGCGCCTGGAGAGCGATGCCCTGCGTCTGCAGATCGTCACCGTCCATAAGGCCAAGGGCTTGCAATACCCCGTGGTTTTTTGCCCCTTTTTGTGGGGCGGCTCAAAGCTTGGTAGGCACACAGAGGTTTTCTTTCATCAGGATAAAAACGATCTTATCCTGGATATCGGCTCTGCTGATTTTGCTGCCCATAGGGAGATTGCCCGCACCGAGGAGCTGGCCGAGAATCTCCGCCTGGCCTATGTGGCCCTGACCCGGGCCAAGAATCGCTGCTATGTGGTATGGGGTCCGTTGTACGGTGGCCATGAGTCTGCCCTGGCCCATCTCTTTCATGCCCAGGTTGGTGAGGAGAGGGGAGAGCTGTGTAGCCGCCTAAAATCCATGTCCGGCCCTGGGCTGGGCCTGGAGCTTGCCGGTCTGCTTGCCAGGGCGGGGGGGGAGATCGCCCTGGTGGAGTGCCCGGATGGGGCTGGTGCGATGCGTTCAGGGGGCGACGAAATCCCAGAGCTGTCCTGTCGCCCTTTTACGGCCAGCGTTGATCGTTCCTGGCAGGTCAGCAGCTTTTCCCGGCTGACCGCCGGTCTCCATCAGGAGGCCTATATAGCTGACCATGACCGCAGTCTGGTTTTGGTGGACGATGGCATGGCAGAGGGCGAGACGGCCGGGCTGTCCATCTTCGATTTCCCCAAGGGCGCCGGGCCGGGAACCTTTCTCCATCACCTCTTTGAAAATCTTGATTTCGGTGATTTTAGGGCCGGGCTTGATGCGGAGGTCCAAGAGTGGCTGGCTGCTAAGCTTGGCCAATTCGGCTTTGAAGGGCTCTGGAACGATCCGGTGCGCAAGATGCTTGCCGAGGTGGTGAGTGTCGAGCTGCCCGGCCAAAATTTTTGTCTTGCTGATCTGGGGCATGGGACACGTCTTAACGAGCTTGAATTTCATCTGCCCCTGGCCCCATCCCGGGCCAGGGATCTGGTTGAGGTGTTTTCCCGCCATGACCATGGCGGCGGCCCTGGATTTCTTGGCCAGTTAGGGCGCCTTGACTATGCCCTGGTCAAGGGATTCTTAAAGGGTTTTGTCGACCTGGTCTTTTGCCATGATGGCCGCTTTTACATTATTGACTGGAAGTCTAACTATCTGGGCCATCAAACAGAGGATTACGGTGGCAGTCAGCTCCAGGATGCCATGGTCGAGGCCAACTATACCCTGCAGTATCATCTCTATACCGTGGCCCTGCACCGCTATCTTGCCAGCCGCCTGGCTGATTATGGGTACGAGCGCCATTTTGGCGGTGTCTTCTACATCTTCCTGCGTGGAGTCCGGCAGGGCAGTGAGAACGGTATCTTTTTTGACCGGCCCCAGCCTGCGCTCATTGCTGATCTTGCCGATCTCCTGGCCTTGCCGGGGCAAGCACAGGGAGGTGGACCGCAATGAACGATATTGATGAATCCTTAGGGCACGAGGCCAATGGTCTGGAGCGTTATTTCAGCGATTTTATCCAGCGTCTGGCCGGAGAGCAAAGCTGTGCCGAGCTTGGTACGGTGGTGAGTCAGCTAGGCAGGGCCAGGGCAGAGGGCCATATCTGTCTTGATCTGACCACGATCAGCGGGGGCATGGCTGCCGATAAGATGGGCAACCTGCTGCTGGCAACCCCGGTGGTTGGCTTGCCAGGGGAGGGTGTTCCCCTCATTATTGATGGCCCCTACCTCTATCTTCAGCGTTACCACCAGGCCGAGACCCTGGTGGCCGATTTTATCAAGGGCCGCCAGGGGTTTGAGTGTCAGGGTTTTACATTACCGGAGCTCAGCCATGCCCTGGCCAGGTTTTTTCCCGGCCCAGATCAGCAATGTGATTGGCAGCAGGTGGCGGCCATGGCAGCATTGACCCGGAGATTCAGCGTGATCAGTGGCGGTCCGGGAACGGGCAAGACCACCACGGTGGCGAAGCTCCTGGCAATCCACCAGGAGCTCCATCAAGGCCAGGACAGGGTCATCCGGCTGGCCGCCCCCACGGGCAAGGCGGCGGCCCGTTTGCAGGAATCAATCCAGCAGGCCAAGGCACATCTGCCCGCCTCTGATGAGGTGCGTGGGGAACTGCCCCATGAAACCGTGACCATCCATCGTCTCCTCGGTCTGTCCGGGGGCCGGCCCCGCTATGATCGCCATCACCCGCTTATTGCCGACCTGGTGGTCATTGATGAGGCCTCCATGGTGGACCTGCCCCTCATGGCCCAGCTCATGGACGCCCTGCCAGCACAGTGCAACCTGATTTTACTGGGTGATCATTATCAGCTCTCCTCGGTGCAACCCGGCGCTGTGCTCGGTGATATATGTGGCCGGGGCCAGGGTTTTAGTGAGGACTTCCATGGCCTGGCCCGGGATCTGGGAGTTGCCATAGGGGATGCCCCAAGGCGAAAAAACACCTTGGCCGATTGCATCATTACCCTGCGCACCTCCCATCGGTTTGATGAAAATAGCGGTATCCGCAGGTTGAGTGAGGCCGTTAATAAGGGGGACAGCGACGGGGCCCTGGCGGTTTTGGCCGATGCAGATTGTCCTGATGTCAAGATGGTCGATTATGACGGCAACTGCGAAAGCCTGGTGGAAACAGCGCTCTATCCCGCCTTTGCCCAGCTTGGCAAGGTCAAAAATAAAGAGAGGCAGCTTGAGGCCCTTGGCAGTCTTGGTGTCCTCTGTGCCCTGCGCCAGGGACCGGCCGGCATGGAGGGGATCAATAGGCTTCTGGTCAGGCTGGTGGCAGGCCATGACAGCGCCGCAAAACCTCTCTATCCAGGTCTGCCGATCATGGTTGCCAGTAACAGCTATGGGCTGGAACTCTATAACGGCGATACCGGTGTGATCATTGAGGATGATGGCCGTTTCTACGCCTGTTTTGCTGATTACAACGGCCTGCGCCAGGTGTTGGCCCGCCGATTGCCTCCCTATAGCCCGGCCTATGCCATGACCGTCCACAAGAGCCAGGGCTCAGAGTTTGACCGGGTGGTGGTCGTTCTGCCGGCCCGGTCCTCCCGGGTTCTGGGCCGGGAGCTTCTCTACACCGCCCTGACCAGGGCCAGGCAGTCGGTGGAGGTGTGGGGTAATAAGGAGATCTTCCGGCAGGCCGTGGCGACCCCGGTGCTGCGGGTGTCAGGTCTGGCAAGGCGTTTATGGGATGCGTCTGAATAGATATCGATTTATCTGTGGTTGTTTAGGTCTGATTTGACAGTTTTGGTGATAAGGATTATCAAGTTTAACACTCACACCAGTAGGGGTAGCCTTATGTCAATCAAAAAAACAGACATGTGGGGAGATAGAAAGCAAATTATGGGTGAATTGAACGTGGAAGAGGCAACCGAGAAACTGGACACCATTGATTTTCGCAAATTGGCATGGAACACCGAACTCGCTAATAACGTTAATTCTCTAAAAAAACTCAAACTGTATTTTTCTCTGACAGAAGAGGAAGAACTCTCCATGCAAGAGGTGTTGGATAATCATCCCATGAATATCCCGCGCTACTACCTCAGTCTCATTGACCCCAACGATCCCCACGACCCCATTCGCAAGCTGGCAATTCCCACAGCAGAGGAGTTGGTTGTGGCCGGTCAGATGGGCGAAACCACTGGAGATCCTTACGGTGACGACAAACACAATAAGGGAAACGGGATTCTACACAAGTATCCTTACTCAGCTTTGGTCGTGGCCACCGAATACTGTTCAATGTACTGCCGCCACTGCTTCCGCAAGCGTCTGGTGGGTCTGCCCAACGACAAGACCGTCGAGAACTTCCAGA
>JAUVQZ010000085.1 GCA_030597865.1 Pseudomonadota bacterium
CAGAAGAACAAGCCAGGCCCCAGGCCAAGGCCGGCAAAAAGAAGGTCAAACCATTGTCGGACGAGCCCCGTATTCTGCCGGCCGTGAAAGAGCCCATCCGCCTGACCATGGAAGATGATGACAGAGAGTTTCTACCTGTCCCGGTCGAGCCGGGTGAGTACCAGTTACCCAGCCTGGCCCTGCTTGATAAGCCGGAGCAGGACGATATCGTCGTTGATAGGGAGCATTATCTCTCGGTGAGTATGCTGCTTGAGGCCAAGCTTGATGAGTTCGGGGTACGGGGCAAGGTTGTCGGTATTTCTCCGGGGCCAGTGGTTACCACCTATGAGTTTGAGCCTGCTGCCGGGGTCAAGATTAATAAGATCGTTTCCCTGGCCGATGATCTGGCCATGGTCTTAAAGGCTGAGAGTGTCCGGGTGGTTGGCTCCATCCCCGGCAAGGCCGCCCTGGGTATTGAGATTCCCAACCCCAATCGGCAGATTGTCTACATCCGCGACATCATGGCCACCCCCCAGTTCCAACAGGCCCCCTCCATGCTCAGTCTGGGGCTGGGGATGGATGTTATTGGCAACCCTGTCACCACTGACCTGGCCAAGATGCCCCATCTCCTTATTGCCGGGGCCACCGGTGCCGGTAAGAGTGTGGCCATTAATACCATTATCTGCTCCATCCTCATGCGGGCCACTCCCGCAGAGGTACGGCTGCTGATGGTTGATCCGAAACGGATCGAGCTTTCCAGCTATGAGGGCATCCCCCATCTGCTCCATCCCGTGGTTGTGGATCCGAAGATGGCGAGTAGGGCCCTGCAATGGGCCGTCAAGGAGATGGAACGCCGTTACGTCCTCATGGAGGAGGAGCGGGTCAAGAGCTTTGTCTCCTATAACGCGAGTGCTGAGGAGAAACTGCCCCTCATTGTGATCATCATCGATGAGCTGGCCGATCTGATGATGGTCTCCTCCAAGGAGGTTGAGGGCTCGGTGGCTCGATTGGCCCAGATGGCTAGGGCGGCCGGGATGCATCTCATTCTGGCCACCCAACGTCCCTCCGTGGATGTGCTCACCGGTCTTATTAAGGCCAATTTCCCCACCAGGATGTCCTTTAAAGTTTCATCCAAGATTGATTCCCGCACCATTTTAGATACCTCCGGGGCAGAACATCTCCTCGGCGCTGGTGATATGCTCTTTCTGCCGCCGGGCACGGCGCGTCTCCAGCGTATCCATGGGGCCTATATCTCAGAAAAAGAGACGGAACGCATCGTTGACTTTCTCAAGGGGCAGGGCGCGGCCACCTACGATGAGGCGATGATCAGGTCGGTGGAAGATGAGCCGGACATGGCTGGTCTTGACAATGAGGAGTATGACGAGAAGTATGACGAGGCCGTGGCCATTGTCTGTGAGACGGGTCAGGCCTCTATCTCCGGGGTACAGCGCCGGCTGCGCATCGGTTATAACCGGGCGGCCCGGATCATTGAAACCATGGAACGGGAAGGCATTGTCGGTCCGGCTGACGGTGCCAAACCCAGGGAAGTCCTGGCTCGGCGCGACTATTCCTGATTGGTCCAAAACTTATTTGCTTGCCTTAATAAGGCAGAAAAAAATTGGTAATCCCCTTTTGTACAAGGTGCTACGGTTATGCTGAAACGATTTTCCATCTCTTTGGAAGAGGATCTCCTCGAAGATTTTGATGAATTCATCCGGCAGCGGAGCTATGAGAATCGCTCCGAGGCCATCCGTGATCTGATTCGCAGCTCCTTTATCAAGGACGAGTGGCAGGCGGATAAGGATGTCATGGGGGTGATTACCCTGGTCTATGATCATCATCAGCCCAACCTCCAGGAAAAGGTCACGGAGCTCCAGCATGATTTCCATCACCAGATCGTTTCCACCACCCATGTCCATATGGACCACGATAACTGCCTTGAGGTGATCATTGTCCGGGGCAAGGCGGCTGAAGTGAAAGGCTTGGCAAACAGCCTTAACTCGTTGCGTGGTGTGCGCGATAGCAAACTGGCCATGAGTTCCACAGGTAAACATCTGCATTAACCCATCTGATTGCCACTCAAGCTCGCCTCTGGATGGTTAAGGCCACGGGGTGGGCTGGAGGCGGCCTGGAAGTGAAAAGGGTGCGGCGGGTACGCCGCTTTCTTTATGATATACGGTTCTCTGGGCCTTTTTTTTGTTCATCACGGATTGTCGTGGGGAAGTTGTTCGCTGTATTGATCTCTTTAGTCGCAATATCCTTTTGTTCTTTTCCGACCGCTTTGCTGCTACTCGTCTAGCCAGTGAAATGGGCGAAAAGGAACCGAAAAAGGACGCCCCTAACAGCCCTGGCTGCAGGCTCACTCGCCTTCCGCCGGGAAAGGGCATTGCCCTTCGACAGGCTCAGGGACCGGCTGCCCCCAGGTTGTCCGGAGAGGAGAGTCCCCTGAGCCTGTCGAAGGGTTGGGAGTTCAGCTCTGAATGGGGAAATACAAAACACCTAACAACAAAGGTTCCACGGTAATCCGTGAGGAACCTTTTTTTTTAGCCATCTGGTAACACGTTGCTTGCGTATGTGTTACCGTTCGTTTAAGGAACATTATGCATCTTTCAGAAGGAATCCTCTCAGGGCCCATACTTCTTAGCGGTGGTGTGCTTGCCGTTATGGGCACGGCCATTGGCCTCAGAAAAATTGATCAGGAACGGATCATGACCACGGCCCTTCTTGCCGCCGCCTTTTTTGTGGCATCCCTGGTCCATGTGCCCATTGGCCCGGGTAGTGTCCACCTGCTTTTAAACGGCTTAATGGCCCTGCTTCTCGGCTGGGGTTGTTTCCCTGCCATTATGGTGGCACTGCTACTGCAGGCCGTCTTTTTTCAGTTTGGCGGTTTTACGGTTATTGGCGTTAATGTGGTCATTATTGCCGGTTCCGCCCTGCTCGGATCATTATTCTTTCGTACATGGCTGGCCAATCCTAAGAAAAGGGCCATGGCCGGTTTTTTGGCCGGTTTTTTATCTGTGGCCTGGGCAGCGCTGTTCATGGCCCTGGCCCTGGTCACCACTGATCAGAATTTCCTGACCACGGCCCAGGTGGTATTTGCCGCCCATCTGCCGGTCATGGTGGTGGAGGGGGTGATCACCATGTTTGTGGTTGGTTTTCTGGCCAGGGTTCAGCCGGAGATCCTGGGCCTTAATCAGCGCTGAAGGATATTGGGGGAGACCTATGGCTATATATTTTTTCAATAATTACCATGTGAACAGGCACCGGTTCCTTGGGGGAGCATGTGCCCTTGTCCTCCTCTGCCTTGCAGCCTCGCCGGTTTATGCCCATAAGGTGCATATCTTCGCCTATGCCGATGGTGGTCTGCTGAAGACGGAGAGTCGCTTTAACGGTGGCCGGCCGGCCCGTAACTGCGCCATTACTGTCCATTCCCTTGACGGTCAGGATATTGTGGCCAGCGGCGAGAGTGATGAGCAGGGTCTTTTTCATTTTCCAGTGCCTGAACGGTCGGGAGATCTGGATATAATTATCAGCTGTGGTGACGGCCACCGTGGCTCCTGGCGTCTTGGGGCTGAGGAGTATCCCTCTGCCGGGGCTGAGTCAGCGTCCCATGCTCACTCCCCGTCTGCCCCCTTTGATGGTGAGGGCCAGGATGTGCTGCTGAGAAAGATCATCGCAGAGGAGGTGGAGAAAAAACTTGCCCCCCTGCGCCGCGATCTTGCCCGGCTTGCAGAGAAGAGGACAAGTCTGCAGGACATCCTGGGCGGCATCGGCTATCTCCTTGGCCTGGCCGGTTTGGCAGCCTATATGAAGTTTAAGAAAACAACATAAGGTGATTTTCCATTAACCTCGAATCTTTCAGCACAGGGGGCTCCATCTTCCATAGGGCTGATGTCCGTTTTAAGATGATCAGCGCCTTTTTCTTCAGCGTGGTGGTGGCACTTTGTCATACCTTGGTGGCCCCCCTACTGGCCCTGACGGTTGGCGGCGTCCTGCTTCTTGTCGCCCATCTGCCGGCAAGGGAGGTGGCCAGGCGTCTCCTGGTGGTTAATCTTTTCACCCTTGTGTTCTGGCTGACCTTACCCCTTACAGTGCCGGGCGAGGCGCTCATGGAGCTTGGCCCCCTGGTCATCACGAAACCGGGGGTCGCCCTTGCCGCCCTTATTACCCTGAAAACCAACGCCATAGTCCTGGCCTTTATCGCCCTGGTCGCCACCTCACGGCTGGCTGATATCGGCCATGGTCTTGCCGCCCTTAAGGTGCCTAGTCGTTTCTGTATGTTGCTGCTCTTTACCTATCGCTATATCTTTGTCCTGCAGCTTGAGTATCAGCGCCTGCGCCGGGCCGCCCTTTTACGTGGGTTTAGACCGGCCACCACCATCCATACCTACCGTACCTATGGCAATCTCTTGGGGATGACCTTGGTCAAGAGCTGGCAAAGGGGGGTGCGGATCCAACAGGCCATGGTGCTCCGCGGTTTTCAGGGCCGGTTTTATGTGCTGGAGGGCCGTCGGCTGGCCGCTTCCGACTGGATTCTCTCTGCCCTGGTGCTTTTTGCCGCAGCGGCCGTTGCCCTAATGGAGCTGATGGGCTCTTCGGGGGGGGGGTGATGACCACTATTTTCCTGGATGATATCTCCTTTCGCCATCCTGGCGGCGTCCGTCTTTTTCACCACCTGGATCTTACCATAGGCTCTGAGCGCGTTGGTCTCATTGGGGCAAACGGCACCGGCAAAACCACCCTCTTTCATATTATTATGGGATTGCTCAAACCAGAGAGCGGTCAGGTCCTGCTGGACGGCAGGGGGGTGGTCGATGCCAAGGCATGGCAACAGCTCCGCCGGCAGGTCGGTTTTCTCTTCCAGGATGCCGATGATCAGCTTTTTTCGCCCACCGTGCTTGAGGATGTGGCCTTTGGTCCCCTGAATATGGGGGATGATGGTCCGGCTGCCCGTGCTAAGGCCATGGCCACCTTAGATGGTCTGGGATTAGCCGATTTTGAAAACAGGATCACCCACCAGCTCTCCGGCGGTGAAAAAAAACTGGTGGCCCTGGCAACCATCCTTGTCATGGCACCGGACATTCTCCTCCTTGACGAACCGACAAACAACCTTGATCCAGCCACCAGGGAACGTCTGGTCTCCATACTTAATGATCTGAACCTGCCCATGGTAATCATCTCCCATGATCTTGATTTCCTGGCCAAGACAACAGAGGTTATTTACAGCCTGGAGCATGGCCATCTTCACAGATCAGACTCCATCCATCTCCACTCCCATCCCCACGCCCATGTTTATGGCGATCACCCCCATGACCATGGTGGTTGAATAATGCTCTTTACAAAGGGGGAGATTGACCTTGGTTGTGACGGCCATGTCCACACCAAATTCTGCCATCATGCCACCGGGGAGATGGAGGAGTATGTGGAGGCGGCCCTGGCCTGCGGTCTGCGGGAGATCATTTTTCTGGAGCATTTTGAGGCCGGGATCAACTACGACATGGGGGCCACCTGGCTGACGGCTGATGAATTTGTCTTTTATCAGGGCGAGTGTCGACGGCTGGATCAAAAATATGGTGAGCGGATTCGGGTGGGGGCAGGGGTGGAAATTGGCCTCAATCCGCAAGGCCTTGCGGAGATCAGGGATTTTATCAACGGCCATAGCTGGGCAAGGGTGGGTCTGTCCTACCATTATTTTGAGGAAGATGGCGAACACATCAATATGCTGAGCCGAAGGCAGGAAAATATTAAGCGTTTTGCCGCCATCGGCCATGAAAAGGTACTCACCAGATATTTCAGCGACATGCTGGTTGCCGTGAAGGAACTCCAGGTGGATGTGGTCTGCCACCTGGACGCCCCCCTGCGTTACAGCCAAGGCGTGGAGTTTGTGGCAGAGCATTGGTATCTCATCGATGAAATTCTGGCCGAGATGGTCAGGAAGAAGATAGCCCTTGAGATCAACACCTCAGGATTTGCCGTGCGCGGCGAGTCCTTTCCTGCCGAAGCGATCATTGACCGGGCCCAGAGGAGGGGCCTGATGTTTGTGGCTGGTTCCGATGCCCATCGGCCCCAGGATGTAGGGCGCTTCTTTGACCGCCTGAAGAGGTAGGGGAGAGAGCAATGAACCATCTCCCTTAATCTTCAGCCAAACGACAGGTCTCATCGATAATGTGCTGATATTACAGGGCTAAATTACCACGACTTTAAGTCGTTTCAGCAAGGGCGGCAATTTAGGCAATGATTCCCCGCCTTAGGGGGAATGACTCGTGAAAAGGCTGAAGATGAGTGATACTCACCTAGAGTTATGAAAAATTCGGATAATTATCAATCCTGCACTCTGGACAGATGCTGTGTGAGAATTGTGAATTAGTTCTTTCGGTGACATATGCCTCTATTGAAAGCCATGATTGTTGGTCTTTGGGGTCAGTGTCAGGTTTCCTTATGCTTTTGCAAAATGAACAAATTGGCATTATTTCCTCAAGTTTGTTGAGCCTCATCGTCAACTTTATGTTTAGCCTTTTTGCTTTATCAGAATAATTAGTAAGGATAATACCTGCTGTACCTCCAAACAATAAAGGCATTATATAGGCTTCGGGCACGAGTGGATTATATCCGGCAAGTAACTTTTGAAAGAAAGAACAGGTGGTGAAAAAGCACCCCCCGAGGATAAAATGGCGTAGATATCTACGTGTAGTTATTTGAGTCCATTTCATAGGTTTTTTCCGTAACACAGTGTTGGTAGGTAATTTTGATATTGCTATGAAGCGTACGGTTGCTGCATCCATGTGTCAAGCAAAAGGTTGGAATTATACCTTAATTATGTGGACCTTATGGGCAGTTATCGTCCACAAGATCCACGAAACTAACAAAGATCCCAGGACCGTTTTTTTGATAACCCCGAGGGTCGCGGCAAGGATGAAATGGCGTAATATTGTGCCGCGATTTCTTGTGCCTGGGTCGTTACGACCTCGGCGCGAAAAAGGGCAAGCAAAATTACGTCAGTTTAGAGTTGGCAGATTGCTGGTTGTTTTCATCCTCTCCCCTGGACGAGTAGAAAGGGGCAAGGGGATACAGAGACAATACAGGCCGAAAACCTGCCGCTGTAATCCGTGCTGGCCATAAAAAAAGCCAGGTGACAGAAAGATCTGTCACCTGGCGGCAAGTACAGCGTAAAGAATTTTGTTGCAGTTAGGAGCGGATGAGGAAAAATCATCCTTCATCCTTCATCCTTCATCCTTCATCCTTCATCCTTGAGTCTAGTCCAGACTGATCACCAGGGGAATCTGGTGCAGGCTTTTTGAGGTGGAGCGGGTGGAGCGCAGGGCCCAGCCAGTGGTCTTATAGGTGTCTCCCAGCAACTCGTTCACTGCCTTGGTCACCCCGTTTAGGTTGATAATGGGGTGGCGGGAAAAGACCTCGGGCAGCCCATAGGTGAGGTTGCAGGCCAGGCAGCAACCGGGCCGCTCATGGAGGTTGAGCTCAAAATGGAGCTCCTTGGCGGATTGATCAAAAGCGGTGAATTTCAACTCAATATCATAGGAACCTTCGCTGGCATCACCAAAGAGGGCATCAAAGAAGGCATCGGCCCTGTCAGAGGGAAAGATTTTTTTGCATACGTCATCGCTGAAAAGTGTCTGCATGTCTGCCATAGGTATTCTCCGTCATCTCTTAAAATTCCAGGTACGCTGGAAGGTGTTTTTTTTGCTGTGGAATAATGGCCACCACGAATGGGACGGCTCAATCAAGGGAGTATAACCTACCCTGCCTGCTCCATGGGGTCAATAGAAATAAGGCAGCCAGCTGTCGCCTGCGGGCCTCTCTCTTCTTCAAAAAGGGAGAGGTCTGTGTTAAGGTGGGCGCCATGCGACAACCATCTCTTTTTCCACAGAAAGCCAGCCCACAGCTGCCAGGTAAATCGGCAAGCATGGCAGGCCTTAATCCCTCCCAGCTTGAGGCTGTTACCACCACCCAGGGCCCTGTTCTTGTTATTGCCGGGGCTGGCAGCGGCAAGACCCGTACCCTAGTGCACCGCATGGCCTATCTGGTGGAACAGGGGGTGGCGCCGGAGTCTATTTTACTGTTGACCTTCACCCGCAAGGCTGCCCAGGAGATGCTGAGCAGGGCTGCCCTGCTCATGGATGATTCCTGTCAGGGCGTCATGGGCGGCACCTTTCACGGTGTTGCTAACCTTCTTCTGCGCCGTTTTGGGCGTTACATCGGCTATCCCGCCAACTTCAGCATCCTTGACCGGGGTGATTCGGAAGGCATTATTAATCTGCTCAAATCATCCCTGGGGCTCAGTGGCGCCGGGCGCCGTTTTCCCTCCAAGCGGGTGATTATCAATATGATCAGTGGCGCGGTCAATAAGAATGTCGATTTTGACGAGTATTTGGAGGATCGCTATTCTCATCTCCTTGATTTCAGCTCTGACATTAAGACCATCCGTGGGCATTACCGCACCTTCAAGCAGGACCATGCCCTGATGGATTACGATGACCTGCTTGTCAATTTTCGCGATCTGTTACGCGACCACCCTGAGGTGCGAACCGAGATTTCCCAGCGCTTTCATTATGTGATGGTGGACGAGTATCAGGACACCAACCGTATCCAGGCAGAGATTGTCTCCCTGGTCAGCAGCAGCCATAAGAACATTATGGTGGTGGGTGACGATGCCCAATCGATCTATAGTTTTCGCGGTGCTGATTTTAAGAACATCATGGAGTTCCCGGACCTTTTCCCCGGTACCTGTATTGTCCGCCTGGAGGAAAATTACCGCTCAGCGCAGCCCATCCTGGAGGCCACCAACGCCATTATTGCCCAGGCTGCCGAGAAATATGCCAAGACCCTCTTTTCTAATATTCCCGGGACGGACAAGCCTTATCTGTTCAGGGCCCGTGATGAGCAGGAGCAGGCCCGTTATATTGTTGAAAAAATAGAGAATTTTCAAAGGGAAGGGGTGCCCCTTGCCGAGATGGCCGTTCTTTTCCGTTCTGGTTTTCACTCCTATAAGCTGGAGCTGGAGCTTGCCAACCGGCAGATCCCCTTTGAGAAAAGGGGTGGTATGAAGCTCACTGAGTCGGCCCACATCAAGGATGTCCTGGCCTACTTACGGATTATCTGTAACCCGGAGGATCATCTGTCCTGGAACAGGATTCTCCTGCAGATTGAAAGGGTGGGGCCCAAAACTGCCGGGAAAATGCTTGAGGCCATCCGCGCTGCGGCCAGTCCCTTGCAGGCCCTGGAGACCTATAAGGCCGGTAAGACCTGGCAGCAGGGATTAGAAGGTCTGGTGAAGGCCCTGCACGCCCTTGCCCGCTTGGATCGGCCCGGGGCCCAGCTTGCCCAGGTCCTTGACTATTATCAGCCGATTTTCGAGCGCATTTTTCCTGATGATTATCCGAGCCGCAGCCGTGATCTTGATCAGCTCACCGAGCTGTTGGCCGGCTATGGGTCTCTCCAGGATTTTATTGATGATACGGCCCTGGATCCACCCGACGATTCAAGGCTGAAAGATTCCGGCAACGACCGCCTGATTCTCTCCACCGTGCACTCCGCCAAAGGCCTGGAGTGGCAGAAGGTCTTTGTCCTCAACCTGGTGGAGGGTAAATTTCCATCCGGCCAGGCCCAGCTCCCCCAAGAGCGGGAGGAGGAGCGTCGCCTTCTCTATGTCGCTGCCACCAGGGCCCGGGAACATCTCTTTTTTATTGCACCTCGACTCACTGCCGGACCTGACCGGATGCCCCAGTCGGCCATGGTCAGTGAGTTTATCTCTGATCTGCCCCTCGGTCTTTTGGCCGGGCCTGCCATGGGGCAACCAATACCATCCTTTGCTGCCCCCATGGCATCGGCCAGCCCGGCCATTGACAGTGGTGCGGCAGGTGAATCGCTCACCATTGACGAATTTACGGCGGGCCGGCTCGTTCGCCATAATTTTTTCGGTGAGGGCAGGGTGGTGAAGGTGGGTCGGCCCAAGACGGTGGAGATCTTTTTCCCCCGTCATGGGCTGAAAAAATTACATCTTGATTATGCCAAACTGGAAGTCTTATAAATTGTTCCTATCACCTATTTCCCTGGGTTATCTTATATGAGTAAAGAACGGAAGGAGATCCTGATCATCATTGCGGTGGTGGTCTTCATCTTAGTGGCTTATGTTCTCAGCGGTATTTTCATGAAGCCGGAGCCCCAAAAAACCGGTGATGGGCTGCGGTCACCTGTGAACCGCCTTGAAAAGATCAGGGAAGGCTTTACAGAGAGGTAAGGACGTTTGCTGGAGGTACACTTAATGAGAATAGTAGCCGCACTGGAGATGGGTATGGGTATCAGTGAGAGCCATGGCCGTGGAGGATCTCGTCCATGATGAATTATCAGGAGGCCTGGGCCTATCTCGATAACCTCCAGTTTTTTAAGATAAAGCTGGGGCTGGATTCCATGGCCGCCTTTCTCGACCGGGTGGGTAACCCCCAGGAGCAGCTGCAATGTGTCCACGTGGCCGGTACCAATGGCAAAGGCTCGGTATCCATGAACCTGCTCACCCTGTTACAGGGGAAAGGCTATAGGGTTGGTCTCTATACCTCCCCCCATTTGAGCTCGGTACGGGAGAGGTTCCGGGTTAATGATGATTATATATCCGAGGATGATTTTGCCGCCACTGCCTCTGAGATTGCTGCTGTTCTCGGCAACGGCCAGATTACCTATTTTGAATTTACCACGGCCCTGGCCCTCCTCTGGTTTTCCAAGCAACAGCTTGATCTCGTCATTCTCGAGGTGGGGCTGGGAGGCCGTCTTGATGCAACAAATGTCGTGCTGCCGCTGGTTTCGGTGATCACCAATGTCTCCATGGACCATGAGGCCTATCTGGGTGATACCCTGGCCAAGGTCGCCCATGAAAAGGCCGGGGTCATTAAAACGGCAGTGCCGGTGGTGAGCGGGGTCGGCGACGATGTCAGCCGGCAGGTGGTTATGGCCCGTTGC
>JAUVQZ010000133.1 GCA_030597865.1 Pseudomonadota bacterium
CAAGATTCAATCCGAGGCCAAGGAGGAGATGGGGCGCACCCAGCGCGAGTATTATCTGCGCGAGCAGATCCAGGCCATGAAGAAGGAGCTGGGGGAGTATGATGAAAAATCCCAGGAGATTGAAGAGCTCCAGGCCCGTTTCAAGAAGGAGCGCATGCCCTCCATTGTCAGAAAGGAGGGGGAAAAGCAGCTTAAACGCCTGGAGATGATGCATCCGGACGCCTCGGAGGCCTCCACCATCAGGACCTATCTTGATTGGCTCCTTGATGTGCCCTGGCGTAAATCCACCAAGGACAGGCTGGACCTGAAGATTGCCAAGCAGGTCCTTGATGAGGACCATTACGGCCTTGAAAAGATAAAGGAACGTATCCTGGAATATTTGGCCGTTCGCAAGCTCAACAAGTCCACCAAGGGCCCCATCCTTTGTTTTGTCGGCCCTCCAGGCGTTGGTAAGACCTCCCTGGGCAAGTCCATTGCCCGGGCCATGGGCCGCAAATTCTCACGATTCTCCCTGGGTGGCATGCGGGACGAGGCAGAGATCCGCGGCCATCGCCGCACCTATGTCGGCGCCATGCCCGGCCGGATTATCCAGGGCCTGAAGACCGTGGGCTCAAACAACCCGATCTTCATGCTTGATGAGATAGACAAGGTGGGGGCCGACTATCGCGGCGACCCCTCCTCCGCCCTCCTGGAGGTGCTGGATCCGGAGCAGAATTCCGAGTTCTCCGATCATTACCTCAACCTGCCCTGCGATCTGTCCAAGGTGATGTTTATCACCACGGCCAATATGAGTCACACCATTCCCGGGCCCCTCCTTGACCGCATGGAGGTGATCAACCTTTCCGGCTATACCCATGAGGAGAAGCTGGAGATTGCCAAGCGCTATCTTTTGCCCCGCCAGATTAAGGAAAACGGTATCCTGGTCAAGCATATCAATCTTGATGATGAAACTCTGACCCTTATCATCAGCCATTACACCCGTGAGGCGGGCCTTCGTAATCTGGAGCGTGAGATTGGCAAGGTCTGCCGCAAGGTGGCCCGCAAGGTGGCTGAGGGCGGCAAGGGCCCTTACGTCATCTCCAAGCGCACCCTGGCCAAGTATCTTGGCCCCCCCAAGGTTATTCCCGAGGCGGATATTGATACCATCAACCAGCCGGGCCTGGCCACGGGTCTGGCCTGGACCGAGGTGGGGGGCGAGATCCTCTATATTGAGATCTCGTTGCTGCCCGGCAAGGGTGGCCTCACGCTCACCGGTCAACTGGGCGATGTGATGAAGGAGTCTGCCCAGGCAGCCCTCACCGTCTGCAAATCCATGCTCAAGAAGCTCAAGCTTCCTGAGGATTATTTTGATAGCAAGGATATCCATCTCCATGTGCCGGCCGGGGCCATTCCCAAGGATGGGCCATCGGCTGGTATCACCATGGCCGTGGCCCTGTATTCGGCCATGTCCGGCAAGAAGGTGCCCAAGGATCTGGCCATGACCGGTGAGATTACCCTGCGCGGCCGGGTTCTGCCCATTGGTGGTCTTAAGGAAAAGGCCCTTGCTGCCCTACGGGCCAATATCAAGACGGTGCTCATTCCTGACCAGAACAAAAAAGATTTGGTGGAGATCCCGGAGGATCTCCGTAAACAGATCAACTTTGTCCCGGTCAAGGGTATTGCCCAGGTCTTTAACAAGGTCTTTAAATAAGGCGGCCATGCCCTTGATATCCTCGGAAATCACCCTCCAGAAATGGGGCTCCATCATGGCCTGGATTGTCATCCCGGCCATGATGGTTTTGAGCCCGGTCTACTGGTTTTACTCCTATGGAATGGTGCCGGGTCCGGGTCCTGCGGATGGCGATGAGGTTCGGGTTTCCATTCCCCGGGGCCATGGCTTTCAGGGGGTTTATCAGGCCCTTGTGGACAGCGCCGTTCTTGAGGAGGATGTTCGTTTTGGCATGCTGGCCAGCTGGCGTGGGGTGTCCAAGAGGTTGCGGGCGGGGGAGTATGTCTTTAGCCGGCCAGCTACCCCCTCTGATGTCTTGCAGAAACTCATTGATGGTTCCACCCTGCTTCACCCCCTTACCTTTCAGGAAGGCCTTACCATGCGCCAGGTGGCCAAGGAGCTGGGCCGGCAGGGATGGGCGAGCCAGGAAGAACTCCTGGACCTCTGTCACGATCCTGGCTTTATTGCCTCCCTGGGGATCCAGGCCCCCAGCCTTGAGGGCTATCTCTTTCCTGACACCTATTATCTCTCCCGGGGCCAGGATGGCCGGGCGGTGCTTAGGATGATGGTGGAGCGTTTTCTTGAGGTTAGTGAAGCCCTGGGGCTTGACCTCGTGGCCGCAGAGGCCGCCCCCGGAGTGGTGAGGAAGATGACCATCCATGAGATGGTCATCCTGGCCTCCATTATTGAAAAAGAGACCGGAGTTGGTTTTGAGCGGCCCCAGATATCCCGGGTTTTTCTCAACCGTCTGGAGCGCAAGATGCGTCTCCAGGCCGACCCCACCGTCATCTATGGGTTAGGCGACTTTGACGGCAATCTCACCCGCAAGGATCTGCGCACCCCGTCGGCCTATAATACCTATCTCATCGCTGGTCTGCCGGCCGGCCCCATAGCCAATCCTGGCAGGGACTCTCTCCATGCAGTCCTGCAGCCGGCCGAGGGTGACTGGCTCTACTTCGTTTCCCGCGGTGACGGCACCCATCAATTCTCCAAAAATCTCAAAGAGCATAATCGGGCAGTCTATAGGTTTCAAAAGAAGCGCTAGGGGCCACCCTGTGTGTATTTTGGCAAAACACCATGGAAAAGGTTCATCACGGATTACCGTGGAGCCTTGGGTTTTAGATTTTTTGACCTTTCCCATTCAGACCTGAACTGCCAACCCTTCGACAGGCTCAGGGCACCGCCTTCGGACAGGCTTAGGGCACCGTCTTCGACAGGCCCGAGGTACGGATTGCTCAAAAGACCGTCCGTTGAGCCTGTCGAAACGCCTTGGCCAGACTCCGGGCATACACAGATCACTCGAACTACCCTTTGACAGGCTCAGGGCATCGCCTTCGGACAGCCTCAGGGCACGGTCTCTGAGCCTGTCGAAGAGCATGCCGCCTCTCCCGGCGAAAGGCGAATGGTGCCGAAGGCCAGGGCGAAAAGGGACAAAACATTATTCGTAGCAAGAAAGATAGTAGAGGGAACAGACATCCCCACGGTAATCCGTGATGACCATAAAAAAAGGGCGATTGAAAAAATCAATCGCCCTTTTTTTATGGTGCTTGCCGGAAGGCTTTTAGCTCGTCTTAAGAAATTTCAGCTCACCCTGGGCCGGGGTGAGGTCCGGGTTGGCGTTGATGCGGATCTCCACCTTGTAACGGTGCTCAAGCTCAGAGATTTCAGAGCGTTTCTGGTTGAGCAGGTACTGGGCGACATTAAGGGGTAGATCGCAGTGGATGGCCCTGATGTGGCGCTTGACGGCCGCTGTCTGGATGCGGCGCATCAGGGCCAGGGCTGTTGTCTCCACGGATTTGACCATGCCGTGGCCCTGGCAATGTTCACAGATAATGTAGTTGCCCTTCTGGATAGGCGGCCCAAGGCGCTGGCGGGAGATCTGCATGAGGCCGAATTTCGAGATGCGGCTGGTGTCCACCTTGGCCTTGTCCTTTTTCATGGCGCTCTTCACCCGTTTCTCCACCTCGCGGATATTCTTGTTGTCCCGCATGTCAATGAAGTCTACGACAATGAGACCGCCCAGGTCGCGGAGGCGAAGCTGGCGGGCCAGCTCATCGGCGGCCTCTGAGTTGGCCAGGAAGATGGTCTTTTCAAAATTCTTGTCCTTGGAGGTGCGGCCCGAGTTGACGTCAATGGCCACCAGGGCCTCGGTGGGATTAATGACGATGGAGCCGCCCGAGGGCAGGGGAACGGTGGGCAGATACATCTGCTCGATCTGCTCCTCCACCTGGTACTGGTTGAAGATGGGCTTGGATCCTTTATGGAGCTGGACCTTGGTCTTCCGTTGCCGGGCTGGCAGGAGCTGCATGAAGTCGTTTATCCTGTCGAAGACCTCCTGGTTATCAACGAGAATTTCTTTAATATCCGGGGTGAAATGGTCGCGCAGGAAACGCGACACCACGTCCTGTTCCTTGTAAATCAGGGCCGGTGCCTTCATGCTCTGCCCCTTTGCCTTGATATCCGTCCACAGGTTAAGCTGATAGCTGATGTCCTGCATAAGGGCCGTCTTGGTCACATCCTCACTGGCGGTGCGGATGATATAACCGATCTCCTCCGGCAGCTTGGCAGATTCAATGATTTCGCGGAGCTTGGCGCGCCGTTCCTCATTGGTGATCTGGCGGGATATGCCGTGGGAATCGCTGCCCGGCATGAGGACCATATAGCGGCCGGGCATGGAGAGGTATGTGGTTATGCTGGCGCCCTTGTTGCCGGTGGCCTCTTTGGCCACCTCCACCAGAACCTCCTGGCCCTTCATGAGGACATCCTGGATATTGAGTGATTTCCAGTTGGGGTTGCGGCCCATGTCCTTACAGTAATACTCCGGGTGGATATCGCCAAAGGCCAGGAAACCATTTTTGCCAGTGCCCATGTCGACAAAGGCGGCCTGGAGATTCGGCTCAATGGCTGAGATGATACCCTTGTAGATATTGCCCTTGGTCTGGGCCTGGACAACGGTCTCGACGTTAAAGGACTCCACCTTGCCGTTTTCCAGCAGGGCAATGCGGCACTCTTCCGGCTCTTCCGCATTGATCAGCAGCTTGTAGGCGATCTTGGCCGTGTCCTTTGCGGCTGGACTCGGGCTGGCTGTTTTTTTGGCAGTTGATTTTCTGCCTTCTGGCGCCTGGGTTTCTTCAGGGCCTTGGGCGGCCGTTTTGGCAGCGGCTTTCTTGCGGGGGGCGCGTTTACGTGGTCGGCGTTTTGGCTTGGTTTTTTCCGTTTCCAGGCCTGCCGCCTCCTCTTTTGTCCCAGGGGCTGTGGCGGTCTCTGCTGTGTTGTCGTCAGTCTTGGTGTCAGGCTTGTCACTCCCCTGATCTTCACCCGCCGGTGGAGCGCTGGTTTTGGCAGCGGGTTTCTTGCGGGGCGCCCGTTTACGGGGGGCACGTTTTGGTTTTTTCGTTTCCTGGTCAGTTGCCCCCTGGGCTGTCTCAGGGGTGGTGGTCTCGTCTTTGCTGTCTTCGGCCTTTGTCTCCGGCTTAGGGTCAGTCTTTTGGGCGCTGGTCTTGGCAGGTTTTTTTTTGCGGGGCGCCCGTTTGCGGGGGGCGCGTTTTGGTTTTTCTGTTTCCTGGCCTGCCGCCACCTGTTTTTTCTCAGGGGCGTTGGCGGTTTCAGCGGTGTTTTTTTCCTGTTCTGTTTTTTCTTCGGTCATGGATATTCCTTTGGCAAAAAAGGTCATTGGTGCAACTGCCGTTTCAAGATGGCAAGGACCAAGAAGTTTTTTGCATGTTTCCGGCACCATCATGGCCCCTTAGGGTCGGAATGGTGCCTTCTGATTGGTAACGGCCGCCACCGTTTGTTTAATGGGGCGGCTGGTAATAGGTCTTGTCCTGGTGAAGTATCTTCAAAACCGTACCCTGGTCAACGAGTTCTTCCATGAGCCTGCCCGTCTGGGCAGGTTCGAGGTTGAGGGCCTCGCTGATATCTGAAGCGGTGCAGGGCCGGCGTTGAAGCATCTCCAGGATCTCATCCTGTTCAGGTGGGCGCCGGGAAGCATGTTCACGTTTGGCAAAACTGGCAATAATTTCCACCTTACCGGGCAGTTGCTCGGCAATGTGGCTTAACTCCTTGTGGGTCAGTGGTATGGCAAAACTCTCCAGGGGAGGGCGAACCACTGTGTTTAATTGAACCCGTTCCGGGTTAATGCGCATAATGGTCCTTTTCAGGGCCTCGATGTCGCTGGGTTGATCATTAATGTTCTTGGTCAGCATGAACTCCAGCCATACCTGGCCGGAAAATTCCCGGCAGAAAAGGGAGATACCTTCAATCATCTCCTCTAAATCCACACATTGGGCCGGCCGGTCAATTTTGCGAAAGCTTTCATCCCGGGCCGAGTCCAGCGACGGGATAACGATGTCAGCGGCCTGGAGTTCCAGGCGGACATCTTGGCGGTGCATCATGGCGCCGTTGGTCAGGACGGCAACTGGTTTACCTGTCTTGTCCTTGATATGGCGGATGATCTCGCCAAGGCCCGTGTGCAGGGTGGGCTCGCCCATGGCGGTGATGGTAAAGACATCAATGGGTTTGGCCAGGTTGTCCTGGGCCAGTAACCCGTCAATCTCTGCCAAGATTTCGGCGGTCGGCGTATACTCCTTACGTTCACAGGTGTGAATCGAGGTGCCCCCCACCTCGCAATAGATACAGTCAAAATTACAGGTCTTGGTGGTGAGGAGGTCAATACCCTGGGACAGGCCGAGTCGCCGGGAGTTGACCGGTCCAAAGAGATATTTCATAGGATGGGGTTACGGACAGGCAGGAGGGGGAGCGCCCATGTTTATGATCGAGTGTCATCTGCGTACAAAACAATAAGGATATATTTATAACAAGCTTTTTATGTTCAGGCAACTAAAAACACCGTTTTGTCAGTGCTAAGGGGGGGAACTTTTCCTTGACACCCATGGAGCCAGAGCGTAAATTTTGTCCTTCTTAGCGGCCGTCACGTCCAATGTCGGCAGCCATGACGGATCTCTGCCTGCCGCAGAGATCGCTGTGGCAGGTTCTCTCCGATAATACCGCATTTTCAGAGGCTGCCAGGTTCCCTGGCACCATGGAAGAAAAGGTCTATAAAAATTACCATCAAAGAGCTAAAGGAAAAAATATGCGTAGTGATATCGTTACCAAGGGGTTGGAAAGGGCCCCCCATCGTTCCCTGTTTAAGGCCATGGGCTATACCAATGAAGAGCTGGGCCGGCCCCTGATCGGTGTCTGTCATGCCCATAATGAGATTATTCCCGGCCATGTCCACCTTGACAAGATTGTTGAGGCGGTGAAGACCGGCGTCAGGATGGCTGGCGGTACGCCGGCGGCCTTTGCCACCATCGGGGTCTGTGACGGTATTGCCATGGGCCATACCGGCATGAAATACTCCCTGGCCAGCCGCGAGATCATTGCCGACTCGGTGGAGATTGTCGGCCAGGCCCACCCCTTTGACGCCATGGTCCTCATTCCCAACTGCGACAAGGTCGTGCCGGGCATGCTCATGGCCATGCTGCGCCTCAATATCCCGGCCATCATGGTCAGCGGCGGCCCCATGCTCACCGGCCGTCACCGCGGTAAAGACGTTCATCTTGTCTCGGTCTTTGAGGGGGTGGGCCGGGTCAAGGCCAAGACCATGAGCCTGGAGGAGCTTGCAGAGCTTGAGGATGACGCCTGTCCGGGTTGCGGTTCCTGCGCCGGTATGTTTACTGCCAACTCCATGAATTGCCTCACCGAGGCCATTGGTCTTGGTCTGCCAGGCAACGGCACCATCCCTGCGGTCTATGCCGCCCGTACCCGTCTGGCCAAGCAGGCCGGCATGGCAGTCATGAACCTCTTCCATGAAAATATCCGGCCCCGCGATATTGCCACCAAGAAGGCCTTTGAGAACGCCATGGCCGTGGATATGGCCCTGGGCTGCTCCACCAATACGGTTCTCCATGTGCCGGCCATTGCCAAGGAGGCGGGGGTTGACCTGCCCCTGGACTCCTTTAACAAGGTTTCCAAGAGGGTCCCCCATATCTGCAGCCTGATTCCCGGTGGCCCCCACTCCATGGAGGAGCTCCACGAGGCGGGCGGTGTTCCGGCCGTCATGAAGGAGCTTCTTGGCAGTAAGGATGGGCTGCACCAGGATGTTATGACCGTCACCGGCCAGTCCCTGGGCATGAACCTGAAAAAGGCCCAGGTCAAGGATCGCGACATAATCCGTACCGTGGCCGACCCCTACCATAAGGTGGGTGGCATTGCCGTTCTCTATGGCAACCTGGCTCCCGAGGGCGCTGTGGTCAAGCAGTCGGCAGTGTCTGATGAGATGCTGAACCACACCGGCCCGGCCCGGCTCTATGACTCTGAGGAGGAGGCCCAGAAGGCCATCCTTGGCGGCGAGATCAAGG
>JAUVQZ010000070.1 GCA_030597865.1 Pseudomonadota bacterium
ACCGGTGAGAGAATAATCCTGTTTACCCTGGAAGAAGACCCTGGTTTCCAATAGACATCTGCCAATATCTACCGGACAGAGAACTCCATGGAGAATCTGGATCCAGACATGAAAACAGACAGCCTGCGATAAAGTCCCCTCCGGAATTGGTGGACTTTTACCATCATCCAGGTTATCTACGCGCCACAGAGAGAGTGGAGACTGGGGGGCATTTTGCTATGCTGCCTGCCAGGCAAGACCGCGCCAGCAAACACCTTTACTGGGCGCGGCCTTCTTAGCTTGAAAATATATGGTACCATGTCCAATGCAGGCCTTTTACAAGGCGTGCATTGGAATACGAGGCCGGAGAATTACTGATGTATCAGTGATCTTCGGCCTTTTTTTTGCTCCTCTACCTCCCTGGGGAGGTAAACAGCGAAAACTGTTTACACGATACCGTATTAAGGCTGCTGCCTTGAATAATTACTCCCCACGACACGATTACCCTGCGGAAAAGGAAAAAGAGTAATGCCTAAACGTCACGACATTAAAAAAATTATGCTCATCGGTTCCGGGCCCATTATCATCGGCCAGGCCTGCGAATTCGATTACTCAGGTGTTCAGGCCTGCAAGGCACTCAAGGAGGAGGGATTTGAGGTGGTGCTGGTCAACTCCAATCCGGCCACCATCATGACAGACCCGGAATTTGCCCACCGCACCTATATCGAACCACTCCATGCCGACATCCTTGAGGCCATCATCGCCAGGGAACGGCCCGATGCCCTGCTACCCACCCTTGGTGGCCAGACCGCCTTAAACCTTGCCCTGGATCTCGCCAGCAGCGGCATCCTTGCCAAGTACAATGTTGAGCTGCTGGGGGCCAATGCCCATTCCATCCGCAAGGCCGAAGATCGCCAGCTATTCAAGGAGGCCATGGCCAATATCGGCCTTGAGCTGCCCCAAAGCTATTCGGTCCATACCTGGCAGGAGGCCCTGCAGGCCAGAAAGCAGCTTAAGTCCTACCCCCTGGTGATTCGGCCAGGCTTCACCCTGGGCGGCACCGGCGGCGGCATAGCCTATGATGATCAGGAGTTTGAAGAGATTGTCAACCGGGGCCTGTTCTACAGCCCCACCTCTGAGGTGCTCATTGAGGAATCCATCCAGGGCTGGAAGGAGTTTGAGCTGGAGGTGATGCGGGATGCAAAGGATAACTGCATGGTGGTCTGCTCCATTGAAAACCTTGACCCCATGGGCGTTCATACCGGTGACTCCATCACGGTGGCCCCGATCCAGACCCTCACCGACCGTGAATACCAGATCATGCGGGATGCCGCCCTGGCGGTGATGCGCGAGATCGGTGTGGAGACCGGTGGCTCCAACGTCCAATTTGCCCTCAATCCCAGGGATGGCCGCATGGTCATCATTGAGATGAACCCCAGGGTTTCACGCTCCAGCGCCCTGGCCTCCAAGGCCACCGGTTTTCCCATTGCCAAGATTGCCGCCAAGCTTACGGTGGGCTATAGCCTGGATGAACTCCAGAATGATATCACCCGGGAAACCCCGGCCTGTTTCGAGCCTGCCCTTGATTACGTGGTGACCAAGATTCCCCGTTTTGCCTTTGAGAAATTTCCAACCGCCGACAATACCCTGGGCACCCAGATGAAATCGGTGGGCGAGGCCATGAGCATTGGCAAGACATTTAAGCAGTCGTTGCAGAAAGCGCTGCGTTCCCTGGAAACCGGCCGGGCAGGCTTTGGCGCTGATGGCAAGGATTCCCCCTCTGAGTTACTGGCGGATGACGAACTTCAGGCCAGGCTGCGTATCCCCAAACCAGACCGCCTCTTTCTTGTCCGGGCCGCCTTTAAGAGGGAGTGGAGCGTGGCAGAGGTGCACGAGTTAACCGGTATTGACCCCTGGTTTCTTGGTCATCTCGAAGAGCTTGCCGCCTATGAGGAGGAGATCAGGGGGGGTGGCTCCCTTGCCGCCCTGGCCCATGACCTCCCCCTGTTCAGGCAGGCCAAGGAGTTTGGCTACTCAGACCGGCAGATTGCCTATCTACTGAATGACACGGAGGATAGGGTGCGGCAGGCCAGAATAACGGCAAAGCTGATGCCGGTGTATGCCAAGGTGGACACCTGTGCGGCGGAATTCATCTCCCATACCCCCTATTTTTTCTCCACCTATGGCGATATCAATGAGAGCCGGCCCAGTGATCGAAAGAAGATCATGATTATTGGCAGTGGCCCCAATCGCATCGGCCAGGGTATTGAATTTGATTATTGTTGTGTCCACGGCTCATACGCCCTGCGGGAGGCTGGCTTTGAAACCATCATGGTGAATTCCAACCCCGAGACGGTGAGCACCGATTATGACACCAGTGACCGCCTCTATTTTGAACCCCTGAGCCTGGAGGATGTCCTCCATATCTACCAACACGAACAATGCACCGGCGCCATTGTCCAGTTTGGCGGTCAGACCCCCCTGAACCTGGCCCGGGACCTTGAAAAAAACGGCGTGACAATTATCGGCACCAGGCCCAGTGATATTGAGGCGGCTGAAGATCGTAAATTTTTCACCCAACTGGTGAACGACCTCGGTATCAGGCAGCCGGAAAACGGTCTGGCATCCAGTGTTGAAGAGGCCAAAACCATTGCTGCCCGCATCGGCTACCCGGTGCTGATGCGCCCCTCCTTTGTCCTGGGCGGCCGGGCCATGGTCATCGTCCATGATGAAGAAATGCTGGATGCCTACATGGCAGAGGCCATTGATGTCTCGGAGAATCGGCCTGTCCTGGTTGACCGCTATCTTGAGGATGCGGTGGAGGTTGATGTTGACTGTATATCAGACGGTAGGACAACCGTTATCGCCGCTGTCATGGAGCATGTTGAGCAGGCCGGCGCCCATTCCGGCGATTCAGCCTGCATGATTCCCACCGTCAATCTCTCCGCCCCAGTGGCTGAGACAATTAGAAATCACACCCATGCCCTGGCCAAGGGGCTGCGGGTCTGCGGCCTGATGAATATTCAGTTTGCTGTCCATGGCAACGAGGTCTATGTCCTTGAGGTCAACCCGCGCTCCTCGCGCACCGTGCCCTTTGTCAGCAAGGCAATCGGCGTTCCCTTGGCCAAACTGGCGGCCCTGGTCATGGTTGGTCATAGCCTGCCCGACCTTGGTTTTACCAGGGAGATAGTCCCGAATCACTGTAGCGTCAAAGAGGCCGTCTTTCCCTTTGCCCGTTTTCCGGGGATCGATGTCCAGCTCAGCCCGGAGATGAAATCCACCGGCGAGGTCATGGGTATTGATCCCCTGATGGGCCGGGCCTTTCACAAGAGTCAGTTGGCCGCTGGCAACGCTATCCCCCGCACCGGCAACATTTTTTTGAGCATCCGCAACCGGGACAAGGCAGCCATGATCCCCCTGGCCCGGCAGCTATTCAGCATGGGATTTTCCATCTACGCCACCACCGGCACCAGCCAAACCCTGGCAGACCACGACGTCCCCAGCCTCTCTGTGGTGAAAATTTCAGAGGGCAGCCCCAATGTCCTGGATCTGATTGAGGAGAACAAGGTGGACTGGCTTATCAACATCCCCGGCAATGAACGGAACACCAGGATCGATGGTGTCAAGATGCGCAGCCGGTCCGTTATGCGGGGGCTGCCAATCACCACCACCCTAAACGGTATGCAGTCTGCGATTAATGGCCTGGCAACCCTGAGCCATGATAGTCTTTCGGTCTGCAGCCTGCAGGAGTATCATTGTAATGCGCCACAGCTCAACCTGCCCGGAGGCACAACAGCATGAAAAAGACTAAATCAGACGCCTGGAACTGGGCAGCAAAAAGAGAAAAAACCGCCTTCCTCGCCCTTGAAGACGGCACCATATTCCACGGCTACCCGGTTGGCTTTGGCCGCGACACGGTTGGCGAGGTGGTGTTCAACACCGGCATGACCGGCTACCAGGAAATCCTCTCCGACCCCTCCTACAGCGGTCAGCTTGTCACCCTGACCTACCCGGAAATCGGCAACACCGGCATAAACCGTGAGGATATGGAATCGCCACGGATGTTTGCCAACGGCCTGATTCTCCATGATCTGAACCAGGCAAGCAACTGGCGGGCCGATGAATCACTGACCGCCTGGCTTTACCGCAGTGAAGTGCCGGGCATCGGCGGTATCGACACCCGGGCCTTGACCATCAAGCTCAGGGACTCCGGCACCCTCAGGGGCTGTCTGGCCGTGTCCGGCACATTAACAGAAGAGGAGGCAGTGGCCCAGGCCCGGCAATGGCCTGGCCTGGACGGCCAGGATTATGCGGCCAAGGTCACCTGCACCTCTCCATACCAGTGGGATGAGGACGGCGACCTGAGCCGTTCTTGGGGAATCACAACAGAGCTTCCCCCTGCCGATCTGAAAATAGTTGCCTATGATTTCGGCATCAAGTGGAATATCCTGCGCAGCCTGCGCCTCTCCGGCATGGCCGTTACCCTGGTGCCCGCCCAGACCCCCACCTCTGATGTGCTGGCCATGAAGCCGGATGGTGTCTTTCTGTCCAATGGCCCTGCAGACCCGGCCGCAGTCACCTATGCCATTGAGGCGGCCCGGCAACTGCTGGGCAAAACGCCACTCATGGGCATCTGCCTCGGCCACCAGATCCTCGGCCTGGCCCTGGGGGGCCAGACCAGCCGCCTGAAGTTCGGCCATCACGGCTGCAACCACCCCGTCAAAAACTTGGTCAGCGGCAGGGTGGAAATTACCTCCCAGAACCATAATTTTGCCCTGGAGGCCGCCTCCCTTGACCCAACAAAGGTGGACATCACCCACATCAACCTCAACGACCAGACCGTGGAGGGCATCTGCCACCGCAGCGAACCCATATTTTCGGTGCAGTATCACCCGGAGGCCTGCCCCGGCCCCCACGATCCCTTCTACCTCTTTGAGAGGTTTCGCTCATTGATTGGTGGAGAAAAATTATAAGAACTGCTCAACAGCCCCTAAAAAAACCGGCAGGGCGGCACCTCAGAAGCTACCCCCGTGCTAAAATATTTTTTGCTGGCCCAATAACTCTGACAGGAGCGCATTATTATGAAAAGCACCACCCCCAATATACCCCGAATCATGTCAACCCAGCATCCAGACAATGTTCAGCTCCCTTTTTTCGCAGAGAACCAGGACATGTCAGGGGATGACGAAATACAGGAGGCCTATTATGCCTATACCCATCTCGGCTGTGATGAGCAGATGTGGGACTGCGAGGGTAAGGAGGTGGATGCCTTTGTGGTGAGAAAACTTCTCACCAAATATGAGCATTTCTTTAAGAATACCCGCCTGGGGGAGGACGTCAGACTGACCCTTCGCGTTCCCAACCCGGACGTTGAAAGGAACGAGGCCAAGGTCTTAGTTGAAACCCTTGAAAGCATTCCCCGCTCCTGCGACGCTGCCGGGCTCTTTTACGGCTCTGACTCGCCGCCCATCCATGAGGTCATCCTGCCCATGACCATGTCAGCCGAAAGCCTGAATCGTGTTTTCCACTACTACAAAGATTTTGTGGTCGGTAAACAAAAGAAACCATTTTACCAAGGAGACATCACCATTTCCGAGTGGATTGGTGAGTTCAAGCCAAAGGAGATCAATGTCATCCCCCTGTTTGAGGACAAGGAGCATATGCTTGAGTCCCATAACATCATGCGTGCATACCTTGAGGGCAAAGACATTGAACACCAACGGGTATTTATTGCCCGCTCCGACCCGGCCATGAATTATGGGATGGTGAGCGCCATCCTGTGCAACAAGATTGCCCTGCAGCGACTAAACCGACTCTCCAAGGAGATTGGCGTGGCCATCTATCCGATTCTTGGTGCTGGCAGCGCCCCTTTCCGGGGCCACCTCTCACCTGAAACAGTCGATTGGGTATTGCAGGAATATCCGGATGTCCAGACATTTACCGTTCAATCCGCCTTCAAATATGACTATCCTGCCCCGGTGGTGCTGGCCGCGGTTAATAAGCTCAAAAACTCCAAGACCTCTGAGAGGGAGGAGATTGATGAGGGCAGGTGTCTGGAGATCGTTGACAAGGTGTCTGAGGAATACCGCAGGGTGGTCGAACAGCTTGCCCCCCTTATCAATTCAGTGGCCGCATTTGTCCCTAAGAGGAGGATGCGCAAGCTCCATGTGGGATTATTCGGCTACGCCCGGAGTATCGGCCAGACAACCCTGCCGCGGGTGATTAGTTTTTGCGCGGCCTGCTACTCCATAGGGCTGCCCCCTGAAATTCTGGGCCTGAAATGTCTGTCAACCGAGGACCTGCGCTGCATGGAAGACATGCACGTCAACTTTCTCTTCGACATCCAAACCGCCATGTCCTTTTACAATGAGGAGGTTCTCACCATCCTGCCCGATGAGGTGAAAGATTCGATCAGGCTGGACTGGGGTTCCTATGAGATCAACCAGCAACACCACGAGATCACCTCAAGGATTATCAAGGCCGTCAAAAACAATGACCGCGTCAATATCCAGAGGGACCTTGTTGAGGCCGCCCATATCCGCAAGTTTCTTGGTTGAAAATGTGATGATCCCGTAAAAGGTCGCGACCTGGGGGCTCATCACATTTTCCGGCCAGTCATGGCAATGGAATAATGGCATGGCAAACCTGACCAGGCCATGGAGTCCTGGTGATGCGCTGGCCAGGCGTCACTGAAATAAATTGTTGAATTTTTCGAGGTATTCAGGTTAAATAGTGGCGATCAAAAAACAGGTAGAGACCTGGGGGGCATGTAAAAATGCCTGTCAGGCATGGCCGGCCAAGCAGAGAGCTTGACCATCCGGCCTTCTCGGCTTGAACATATATGGTACCATGTCCGGTCGGGCCTTTTTAACAAGGCGCGCACCGGAATACGAGGCCGAAGAATTGCTGATTTATCAGTGATCTTCGGCCTTTTTTTTTGCAAAAACGGCAAAACGCAGCAGGACTCTATGGCCATCAAAAGATTTGTCCGTGATGAAGGGCAGTGCATCATCTACACGGACGGTAAAATATGCGAGTCAAGGCGGGAGGTGCTTCACAGCGACCTTTTTGAGAACATGGTCGGGCTGTTCATCGAGGAACAGCTCCATAATCATTCTCCCCTGCTTGATGCCATGGGCATTGACCTGGCATCGGCACGCGGCCCCCGGCAACTGGTCAATATCCTCTGCGCCCTCTGTGAGCACCCATTAAAGCAGGTTGTCGCCATCCTGCCGGCAGCGGACATTTTTCTCCAGGACAAGCAGCGGAGAGCCCTGCACGAATTCGTTGAACGGCTCTATGATTACTGGCGCTCCTATGACCGCTATATGGTGCTCCTCGCAAAACCAGGGCCAAGCAGCCTTGATCAGCGCCCCCACCGGGCCTTTAATGAGACCCTCGTGGCCCTGGGTCACCATATCCGCTCCCTCTATCGTAATGTTTGCGAGAATATAACCGGCACCCATCCAAGGGTTTACCGGCACCTGGCCGCCGGCTGCAAGGTGGGCCTTATCGCCGTGCCAGGCCATGCGAACCTGCCGCCCCTCTATGACACGCTGCTGGGAGAGATTCCCCTCATCCGCCAGGTCTGGATCACGCCGCCCATGATCCTTGACCCGCCCATCAACCAGCGCACCGGCCAGTTTCAGAAGGTTGCCACCAACCCCTTGCATGGCCTGACCATGGCCAAGGACGAGTGGCTCTGTTATCCGGCCCAGGTGGGGGAGCTGGTCATTTTTGTCTACTTCCATCACCGGTTCATCGGCCTTGGCACCTCCCTTGCCAACCTGTTTGAACTGGCCTCGGATGAGCAGATTGCCGCCGGCCCTGACGCGGTTTACCTATACGGTGTTCCCCCCCAGCACATGGAACAGTTTGGTGAGCTGCCCACGGTCTTTTTCGACGACCAGGACAACAATCTGCTGGTGGCGGCCGTGCCCCTTGAGGATCGTTTCGGCTATTTCGGCTATCTGAAAAAAATGATCCTGACCCAGCATAACATCATCATGATGAGGCGTGGCCGCATGCCCTTCCACGGTGCCCTGGCCCGCATACTGCTCAAAAACGGTCAGGCATCCACCATTCTCATTATCGGCGATACGGCGGCCGGCAAGTCGGAAACCCTGGAGGCCTTCCGCGTCCAGGGCCAAGGCATGATCCATGAGATGCGCATCATCGCCGACGACATGGGTTCCCTTGCCATTGATGACCAGGGCCGGGTCATTGGCTACGGCACCGAGGTGGGGGCCTTTATCCGCCTCGATGACCTGCAGCAGGGCTATGCCTTTGGCCAGATCGACCGGGCCATCATCATGAGCCCCCAGAGGGTGAATGCCCGGGTGTTATTACCCGTGACCACCATTGAGGAGGTACTGGCAGGCCATGCCATCGACCTGCTGCTCTATGCCAATAACTACGAGGAGGTGGATGGCGAACACCCCCTGGTCGAGCTGTTTGCTGACACCGGCAAGGCGCTGCAGGTGTTCCGGGAGGGGGCCGTGATGGCCAAGGGCACGACAACCTCCACCGGCCTGGTCCACAGCTATTTTGCCAACATCTTTGGCCCCCCCCAGTATAAAGAGTTGCATGGAGAGCTGGCTGAAAAAACCTTCTGCGCCGCAATGCAAACAGGCACCCGTATTGGCCAGCTCCGCACCAGACTGGGTATCCCCGGCCATGGGATCAGCGGCCCTGAGGCTGCGGCCAAGGCCTTGATTGAACTGATCGCCGTTGACAACTGACAGATTATTTTTGTTTGAGATCAAGGCCTGCGAGAAAATGTACCGCAGGTGGCCGGAAGATGGCACACCTCAGAAACAAAACCTATTGGCAATACCGTTATGGAAAATATGCTTGAATATCGGCCCTGGGAAAACCTCCTCCCATTGTGATTTACGGTCATTTTTTGATGCCTGCAGATCTTACCAGGGTCGATATTCATTTTTTTTAAAAAAGTTACCTTTGAGGAAAGACAATGCAACAGAACAAACCACTTGTTGGAATTTTGATGGGAAGCGAAAGTGATCTGCCGGTGATGAGAAAGGCCGTGGCCGTCCTTACCGAGATGGGCGTGCCCTGTGAAATGGACATCAGCTCCGCCCACCGTCTGCCGGAAAAAACCGCAGAGTACGCCAAGACAGCCCGGGAACGGGGCCTTGAGGTGATCATCGCCGGTGCCGGCATGGCCGCCCACCTGGCCGGTGTCATAGCGGCCCACACCACCCTGCCGGTGATCGGCGTTCCCCTTAACTCCGGGGCCATGAAGGGCGTGGACGCCCTCCATTCAACGGTGCAGATGCCCCCTGGCATCCCGGTGGCAACGGTGGCCATTGATGGCGCCAAAAACGCCGCCTACCTGGCCTGTGAGATCCTGTCGATCAAATATCCGGAGCTTGCCGATGGTCTGGAGAAGTTCAGGGCAGACACCCGCCAGGCCCTGATGGAAAAATCCAAAGAACTATGCCAAGGGTAAGGACATTCCAGCCCATAGAACAAGGTTGAAAAAATGCTGATTAAAGATTGGATGACCAAGGATGTCCTGACCATTGATGAAAACACCTCATTGCTCAAGGCCAACCGGATGATGCGGGACAACACGATTCGCCGCCTGCCCGTGGTTTCCCACGGTAAATTACTGGGAATACTGACGGATCGGGACATTAAGGATGCCTCCCCGGCCAGCTCCACCACCCTTGACGTCCATGAACTTTACTACCTCCTCTCGGAGATGCGGGTCAAAGAGGTCATGACCAAGGAACCGGTAAGCCTCTCGGTGGATGACACCTTGGAGATGGCGGCCCAGGTGATGCTGATCAACCGTATTTCCGGCCTGCCCATTCTGGATGATACAGGTCACCTCACCGGTCTGCTCAGCGAGTCGGATGTCCTACGTGGCTTTATCCATGCCACCGGCATGCAGGATGGTGCGGTTCTCTATATCCTCGAGTTACCGGACCAAGCGGGCGCCACCAGCCAGGCCGTGGCGATCATTCGCAGCCATGGCGCCGGACTGGCCTCCATCCTCACCTCCTTTGATGATGCGCCGTCCGGCAGTAAACGGGTGGCCATCCGCATCACCGGTGACACCCAGGCCCTGGCTGCCATCCATAAAGAGATGGTGGACAGCTGTCCGGTTATCTATCACGGCATTGACAACCTGCAAAACATACCGATAAAAAAATAATAATTACAACAATATACGGAGAAACACCATGTCACGAAAAATGGTCACCATTGACGGCAACCAGGCCTGTACCCATGTAGCCTACGCCACCAGCGAAATCATCACCATCTACCCCATCACCCCGTCAACCTCCATGGCGGCAGAGTCTGACACCAAGGCCAATGCCACCCAGAAGAATATCTGGGGCTCGGTTCCCACCGTCAGCCAGATGCAGTCTGAGGCAGGTGTGGCAGGGGCATTGCACGGTTCGCTGACCACCGGCGCCCTCTGCACCACCTTCTCCGCCTCCCAGGGCCTGATGCTCCTGCTGCCCAACATGAACAAGCTGGCCGGCGAGTTGACCCCCACGGTCTTTCATATCTCGGCCCGTGCCCTTGCTTACCAGGGCCTGTCCATCTTCGGAGACCATAGTGACATCATGGCGGCCCGCCAGACCGGCTGGGCCATGCTCGGCGCCCAGAACGTCCAGGAGGCCCAGGACATGGCGCTCATCTCCACCCAGTCAACCCTCAAATCACGCATCCCCTTCATGCATTTTTTCGACGGTTTCCGCACCTCCAGCGAGATCCAGAAAATCGAGCAGCTGTCAGAGGATGACATGCGGGCCATGATCGACGAAGAGCTGGTTATCGAACACCGCAAGCGGGGTCTTTCCCCGGACCGGCCCATGATGCGGGGTACGGCCCAGAACCCGGATGTTAATTTCACCGGCCGCGAGACCGTCAACAAATTCTATGGGGCGGTGCCAGGTATTGTCCAGGAGACCATGGACAAATTCGCCGAGCTCACCGGCCGTCAATACCATCTCTTTGACTTTTTCGGCGCCCCTGACGCCGAGGATGTCATCGTTGTCATGGCCTCCGGGGCCGAGACGGTGCGGGCCACGGTGGAATACCTGGTGGCCCAGGGCCAGAAGGTCGGCCTCATCGTGGTGCGCCTCTTCAGACCCTTTGACGCAAGCGCCATGATCGCTGCCCTGCCGGCCAGTGTCAAGCGCATCACCGTGCTCGACCGCACCAAGGAGAATGGCGCGGCCGGCGAACCGCTCTATCAGGATGTCCGCACCGTTGTTGGCGAGGCCCAGGATAGCGGTGCCCTGCAGGTCGCCCCTATTATTCTGGGGGGCCGCTATGGTCTGGGATCCGCTGAATTCACTCCGGCCATGGTCAAGGCGGTGTTTGACAATATGTCCGCCGCTGGCCCCAAGAACCATTTCTGCGTGGGGCCCAATGATGACGTGGCCTTCACCAGCCTCGACTACGACAAGTCCTATGACATTGAAGGCAAGGATGTCCACCGGGCCATGTTCTACGGCCTGGGCGCTGACGGAACCGTGGGCGCCAACAAGAACAGCATCAAGATCATCGGCACCGAGACCGACAACAGTGCCCAGGGTTATTTTGTCTACGATTCCAAAAAATCAGGGTCCATCACCACCAGCCATCTGCGCTTCGGCAAGAACAAGATCATGGCCCCCTATCTCATCAACAAGGCCAGCTTCATCGCCTGCCATAAGTTCAGCTTCCTCGATCAGTACGACATGCTGAACAATATCGAGGAAAACGGCACTTTTCTGCTCACCACCTCCTTTAAGAAGGATGAGGTGTGGGATCACATGCCGGCCAAAGTCCAGCAGCAGATGATCGACAAGAAGCTTACATTTTATATCATCGACGCCATCAGCCTGGCCGCGGCCCTGGGCCTTGGGGCCAGGATCAACATGATCATGCAGACCGCCTTCTTCCTGATCTCCGACATTATCACCAAGGACGAGGCCAT
>JAUVQZ010000145.1 GCA_030597865.1 Pseudomonadota bacterium
GAGTGAGGCCCACCACATCCTTGACATGTTCAAAAAAGAGGTCAGTGATAACGGCAATGGACTGCAGGTGGTTATGCACCTCGCGCATGAAGAGCTCAACGCCGAGCATGGCCTTGGTGGTCTTGAAACCAAAAGCCTGGGCCATTTCTTCCTGGTGTTCAAAGAAGAGCTGGTCGTTTTTGCGGCCGCTGATGTAGTGGAGGCGGTTGCGGATACGGATAAGGGCGTTAATGGCCCCTTCGAATTTATTCTTGTCCTCACTGGTCAGCAGGGCCGAGTTCTCCAGGTCGTTGATATCATGGAGGCCGAAGACAACCTGGGCCGACCACAGCATGGCCTGGGCATCACGAAATCCGCCGCGACTCTCCTTGATATGGGGCTCCAGGAGATAGGTGTGGTTGCCGAAACGGTCGTGGCGGAGGTGGCAATGGCTGAGCATGTTCTCGAAAAAATCCTTGCGATGACCGGTGACAAAGAGGCGGTTGAATTTCTCCATGAGCTCATCAAAGAGGACCTGGGAACCGGCAAGGAGCCGGCCATCAAGGAGGGAGACCTGGAAGAAGAAGTCGTTTCCGGCATCCTCAAGGCATGTCTCCACGGTGCGCACCCCGTGTCCGACCTCAAGGCCGGCATCCCAGAGCGGATAAAAGACGGCCTCGGCCACCTGGTTTAAGCGATCCTGGGCGCTTGGGCGGTGGAGGAGGAGAAGGTCAATGTCGGAAAAGGGAAAGAGTTCCTTGCGGCCGTAGCCCCCAAGGGCAACAAGGGCCATGTCGTGGGTGTCCACCTGGCACTGGGCAAACGAACGACCCAGGTGGGAGTCGATGAGCTTGGTGTGTTCAGAAAGCAGGGCCTGGCCGCTGAGTCCTTTCTGCCACAATGCCTCAAGGGCATCCCGTTTTGCGCGTAATTCCGAATTCATTGTCGTGCTGACTCGTTTCAGTCTAGTCTCTCGTTTTTAGGGTGGAGGGGCGTGCTCGGCGGCCTCGATAATCGTCTCAAGAATTGTTGCCAGTTACCTTATCTGCAGTTCTCGGCCCCTGGGTTTTTTTGTTAAGACTACCCTGGACAGGCCACTGTAAACCGATAACCGTAAACATCAAATTGCCCCATTGCCGGTTTCACCGGTGCGGACGCGAATGACATCATCCACCGGTAGCACAAAAATCTTGCCGTCACCGATCTTGCCGGTGCGGGCGGCTGAAATAATGGTTTCAACCACCTCGTCAGCCTTCTCTGCGGGGACAATGATGCCGAGTTTAACCTTGGGGATAAAGTCAACCATGTACTCGGCGCCGCGGTAAATCTCCCTATGGCCTTTTTGGCGGCCATAGCCCTTTACGTCGGTCAATGTCATGCCGGTGATGCCGATTTGGTTGAGGGCATCTTTGACATCGTCGAGCTTAAAGGGCTTGATGATCGCTTCTATTTTTTTCATGGCCGTCTCCTCTGCCTTCTTTAATTCTGTAACGCCTGTATTCCTGCTCTTCTACATATTATAGGCGTTTTCGCTATGGGCCGCCTGGTCGAGACCGACGGTTTCATCCTCAGGGCTGACCCGCATGCCACCGCAGATAATGTCAATAATTTTAAGAAGAACAAAACTTACCACAAAGGCGTAGACCCCGACAACCACCACCCCGAAAACCTGGGTGGTTAGAAAGGATGCATTGCCGGCGAGAAGGCCATCGGCGCCACCAGGATTAATGGCCTTGGAGGCAAAGATGCCAAGGCAGATGGTGCCAATCACACCGCCGAGGCCATGGATGCCGACAACGTCAAGGCTGTCGTCAAAACCGACCTTGTTCTTGTACGTTACTGCTGCAAAGCAGGCTGAACCGGCCAGGAGGCCGATGACAACAGCGGCATGGGGGCTGATGAAGCCGGCTGCCGGGGTAACGGTGGCCAGGCCGGCAATGGCGCCTGAGGCCGCACCTAGGGTGGTTGGCTGCTTGTATAGGACCCACTCAAGGGCCACCCACATGGCCAAGCCTGCCATGCCTGCGACATGGGTGTTGACAAAGGCGGTGGCGGCAATGCCATCGGCGGCCAGGGCGCTGCCGCCGTTGAAGCCGAACCAGCCGAACCAGAGAAGGCCGGTGCCAAGCAGGGTCATGGGCAGGTTGTGGGGCATGAATTTATCACGGCCCAGGCCTTTTCTGGGGCCAAGAACAATGACCGCTGCTGCGGCTGCCGCACCGGAGGTGAGGTGGACCACAAGGCCACCGGCAAAATCAAGGACACCCCTGTCGGCCAGCCAGCCGCCACCCCATATCCAGTGGCATACAGGATTGTAAACCACGATGGTCCAGAGCAGGCTGAAGAGGATAAAGGGGCCAAAGCGTACACGTTCGGCAAAGGCGCCGGTGATCAGGGCCGGGGTAATGACCGCGAACATGCACTGGTAGATCATAAAGACGAGCTGGGGGATGGTGGTGGCATAGGTGGGGCTTGGTGCCGTGCCCACCCCGTTAAGGGCAAACATGGAGAGGTCGCCGATCAGACCGTTGACGTCAGGGCCAAAGGACATGGTGTAACCGATATAGATCCATTCAAAGGTGATCACCGCAATCATAACAAAAGACTGGAGGATGGTGCCAAGGACATTTTTGCTGCGTACCATGCCGGCGTAGAAAAGGGCCAGGGCCGGGGTCATTAGGAGGACCATGGCAGCAGAAAGCATTATAAATGCGGTATCTCCACTATCTATCATTATATTCTCTCCGGTGACGCTAAGGGCCCAAGGGCTCGGAAATGGAAGGGGGTGTCTATTGGCAGGCGCTCAGATATGTGCAGCTATCTGCAGGAAGCATGCCTTGGGGAGGGGATTGGTCAATCTGTAGGGTTGCCGGGGCTCTTGGGGGGGGATGTTTGCCTGGCCGGCCGACCGCCCTTGGGACAAAATTGTCACAGGGGGCCTGCTTTGTTACATAATTGTAACTTTTGGGACGAGGGGTGGGGCTGTTTGGGTGACCTGGTAGCTGGAAAAGAAGATGGTGTCAAAGGGGTTGCCCTGCCATTGTTTGTTGAGCCAGGCGTTGAGTTGGCTGATCATGTCGCCGCGGGCCAGGGCAAAGCGTTTGAGTTCATGGGCCGGTCTGTTGGCGTAAAATTGGTAAATAATATCTTTCACATAGGTCTGTTTGTCGGCGGGGAGGTCCTGGCCCTTCTCAAGGTAGGCAATAAGGGTAAGGTCAATGTTGATAATAAGTTCGGCCCTGTTTTTACTGGTGGCAACAATAATAAAGGTGGGGAGTTTCCATTTCTGCTGGATGGTTTCCAGCTCCACTGGCGAACCTGGTTCGGGGGCCAGGGCTGGGGTCTGTTTTGGTGGCGGTGTGGCGGTGCTGCTGTCTTGTCCTTGGGAGGGCGGGGCATAATCATGGGGTTCGCTGACCATGGCCTGTTGGTCCAGGGGTACGGGTTCGTCATGCTCTGCTTGGAAGAACAGGGTGCTGATGATGATAAGGCTGAGCGCCACGGGAAGGGTGCCGATCAGCAGACGCTGATGCAGGGGGCGGCCCTGGAAGAGTTGGAGCAGGGAGGCTGCCAGAATCTGGAGGCGGCTGGGGAATTCAAGGACCCCTGGGGGTTCTACTGCGGCGTCTTGGCCCGTTGAAGGGCTTCTTGCGTCTTCTTCACCCTTGGGCGCCTTATTTTCCTCATCCTGATCGGCCATGAGGCCGGCAATGTCTTCGTCCTCGTCGGCTGTGTTCCCATCAGAGAGGAAAAAGTCAGAGGACTCATCATCGGGTGAGAACATGAAGTCTTCAGCCTGAAAGGCTGATTCCCAATCATCGCCGAGGTCGTCGTCAAGGGCGGCTAAGGGGTCATAGTCTGCGTCTTTCTCTGGGGGAGGGGTCATTTGGGGAGGCGGAAAATTGCCTTGATGACCGTAGCATTAAAGCGGTCATCAAGGGGGGGGGGTTATCCGAAAATCTTGTCGATTTTTTCGCCAAGGGTCTCGGCGGTAAAAGGCTTAACAATGTATTGGCTTACCTTGGCCTTCACCGCCAGGATAATATTGTCCTGCTGGGCCTCAGCCGTGACCATGATAAAGGGGGTGTTGGCCATGTCAGCGTCGGCCCGCACATGTTTGAGCAGTTCCAGGCCGGTCATCTTCGGCATGTTCCAGTCGGAAATGATCATGTCTACCTTTTCATTTTTCAGGATGTCAACAGCGGTGGAACCGTCATCGGCCTCAATGATGTTTTTGTATCCCAACTGGGTGAGAATATTTTTTACAATGCGTCGCATTGTGGCAAAGTCGTCAACAACAAGGACTTTCATGGTGGTATCAGCCGGCATGTTTTTTCCTCAATACTTTTTTGAGCCATCTCGAAAAGATAATTCTGCAAGTGGCCCTTTTATGTTTCAACCCGGGGGTATTGATGACAGAATAATCGAATCTGCGAATATTCTCTGAATACTTTTGGCATTTTAAGCAGAAAAGCTGGCAAAAGAAAGTACTTATTTCTGCCTTGAGGGGCTTAGGCCCCCCCTAGACGGACAGAACCTTTTTGATCTTGGTGCGTAAACGAAGCATGGCCTTGGAGTGCATCTGTGAAATCCGTGACTCGGTGTAGTTTAAAACCTGGCCAATCTCCTTCATGGTTAATTCGTTAAAATAATAGAGAGATACAGTCAAACGTTCTTTCTCGGGCAGGGTCTCAATGGATGTGGCCAGGAGGTCACGGATTTGTTTGAGGTTGATGGCGGCAAAGGGGTCATTGGCATCCATGGATATGGAGGCCAGACCGTTGCCGGTCTTGATCTGGTCCGGGCTCTTCTGGCGTAGGAGCTCAATGTCCATGAAGGTGATGGACTTGGTATCGTCAAGGAGCTTGTGATACTCCTCAAGGCTGATGGCCATTTCAGCGGCTGTTTCTTCGTCACTGGCCGGCCGGCCCAGTTTCTTCTCCAGTTTGGCATAGGCATGCTCAAGATCGGTGGCCTTTCTCCGTACAGAGCGGGGAACCCAGTCCAGGGAGCGCAATTCATCAAGCATGGCGCCGCGGATACGGAACTCGGCATAGGTCTTAAACTGAACATTCTTGGCAAGATCAAACTTGTCAATGGCGTCAATGAGGCCGATGATGCCGCTGGAGACCAGGTCATCAAAGGCGACCTGGGAAGGCAGTCGGGATGCAAGGCGGCTGGCGATATACTTGATGAGCGGGGTGTAGGCCACGATTAATTCACCGCGCTTTTTCGGGTCCGGTGCTGGGCCGGCCTGGAAATAGGCGTTGGTGTAATCCTTTAATTTGGTGGGCTGCGGTTTGCTCATCTGCGTCTCGGTGCGGGCTGTTTGGGTCCTGGCCCTGAGGTGGGGAGGTTTATACATGTGATACCCAAAGTATATTATAAGTTGAAAATACCTTTCCAGAAAAATTTAATGTTTCCATCCATATGCTGGTCTGGTTTTTCCTGGATCAGTCGCTCGGCTAAATCGAAAAATTTAGCGCTCACCGCTGACCGTGGCGACATGTCCACCACTAAGCGCTGGGCCCGTACTGATTGCGGCAGTTTGCTGTCAAAGGGGATGAAGCCGAGGTAGTCCAGGGATAGGGAGCCCAGGAAGCGGTCTGCCACCAGGGTGAGCTGGCGAAAGACGGCCACGGCCTCTTTTTCGGTGCGGGCTGAGTTGACGAGGATGCGGAAGCGTTTGACGTCATGCAGGGAGGAGAGGACCTTGATCAAGGCGTAGGCATCGGTCAGGGAGGTGGGTTCCGGGGAAAGAACCACCACCTTTTCCTGGGCCGCCAGGGTAAAGTAAATCACATTATTGTTAATGCCGGCTGCCGTATCAATGAGCATGATATCGATGATGTTGCCTAGGGCGCTTATTTCCGAGAGGAAAAAGAGCTTCTGCTCTTCGCTGAGCTCAGCAAGCTCCATGATACCGGAGCTGGCCGGCAGGATCTGGAAACCGCCCGGGGCGGTGACCAGGATATCCTTCAGCTTTTTCTCGCCGAGCAAGACATGGTGGAGGTTAAACTTTGGGGTCAGGCCAAGGAGGACATCGACATTGGCCAGGTTGAGATCCGCATCAAGGACCAGCACCTTCTTGCCTTTGCGGGCCAGGGAATAGGCAAGATTGGTAACGATATTGGTCTTGCCGACCCCGCCTTTGCCGCTGGTGACGGCAATAACCCGGGGGGGGGAGGGGTGGTGGCTGGCGTCATACTTCGGTGCAGGGGTGCGGGCCATGAGCTTTTCCAATGTGTCTGCCTGGTTCATAAAAAATTAAACTCTCTTTAGGTATACTGTATCTTGGCGCCTGCCTGGCTGAAAAACTACAGCGCTGGAAAATTCTGCGTTCACCCCTCAAGGGGGTAGCGAGGAAAAATGGACTCAGGTAAGTGAGCACCCCAAGGGTATTTGTTTCACCGCACCTTGCCTCTTCGTGGCTCTCTACGTTTTCAACAGTCTGTTAATTGGTCATCTGCTGTTCCATGGCTGGCCAGCCCTTCTTGAAAAAGGAGTCCAGGAAGGGTTTGTCAGCCACCATAAAATCCTCGGGGACCCGTTGACCCATGGTGAGATAGCCCACCGGCATATTGGCGCTGGCCACCTCCTGGCAAAGGGAGGCATAGGCCCTGGTCTCATCGAGCTTGGTGAGGACCACACTCTGCGGAGCCAACTCCTGGTAGGAGTGGACGATGTGCGACAGGTCCTCCTTCTTGGTGGTGGCGCTCAGGCAGAGCAGGGGCTTGATATTGGTCACGGGCGCGAACCAGTCAGCCAGTTCGTTAATGTGCTTCGTGTCATAGGGGCTCTTGCCTGCTGTATCAATAATAATGAGGTCAGCGTCATGGTGACGATTAACGGCATCGGTGAGGTCCTCCTTGCGGACGGCGACTTCACAGGGGAGGCGCATGATGCGGGCATAGGTGCGGAGCTGGTCAGTGGCGCCAATCCGGTAGCAGTCCATGGAGATCAGGGTAACCTTTTTGCCCTTGTGGAGATGATACCAGGCCGCAAGTTTTGCAGCGGTGGTGGTCTTGCCCACGCCGGTGGGGCCCACCAGGGCGATGATGTCAGGGCCTCCGGGGTTGGTGCCTAAGAGGTGCTCAACCTCAATCTGGTCAATGAGTTCATCACGCCATTTTTTGACCTGGTTGCGATGGATGGCCTTGGGCAGGGGGGCCTGGCTGGGACTCTTTTTTTCTGTCTGCCAGGGGGCAGTCTCCTCCCTGAGGAGTTGGTCGAAATTCTTGGCCAGGTCTTGACTGGAAAGCGGTGTTTTCTGCTTCTGGGGCCGGGACTTTTTTGGTCTGCGAATCGCCTCGTAACCATAGGTGGCCAATGGCTTGCCCCGCATCTCTTGCTCCGGCAACAGGGGGGCTGGTTTTTTATCCATGTCATAATCCATGGCAGCCATGATTTCCACCCTCTGGTTGGCGGTGCCCCTGTCCAGGGTCTTTTGGGAAAAGATTACGGCATTTTCACCCAGGGTTTTCTTTATAAGTTCCATGGCCTTTGGCGCGTTAGATGCTTCGAATCTTTTAATAATC
>JAUVQZ010000025.1 GCA_030597865.1 Pseudomonadota bacterium
CCCATAATAACGGTGCGCAGGGGCTCCTTAGCCCTGACCATTTTAACCCCAAGCCTGTGGGCTAAAAAGGTGTCAATACCTGGCAGCAGACTGCCGCCGCCAAGTAATAATGCCCCATCCTCCCTGGCATCTTTCCTGTGTTGAGCGGCTATTTTTGCAAGGGACTCCTTGAGAAAATCTGCCATAACCTCCAGGGGTTCGTTAATGGCCTGCTGTAACCCCGTGCCCTCCACCTCAATGGGACGGGGGGCATTGGTCCGCATATCCTTGCCCATCAAGGAAAAAAAATGTCCTGATTGCGGCAGGGCAGAACCTATGGCCTGCTTGCATTTTTCTGCCATGTTTTCACCAATATGGACGCCATAAGTATCCTTGAGATCCCTGATAATTGCATCATCAATGGCATCGCCGCCAAAACGTGTGACCCTGCTGAAGGTAACGGTGGAATTGATAATAACGGCCATCTCACAGGTACTGGCGCCAATATTAATTATCACCCTGCCCCTGTTTTCACTGACATCAAGTCCTGCCCCCAGGGCTGCGGCCATTGCCTCAGAGAGGAAAAATATCTTTTTACAGCCCACCTCTTTTGCCAGCTCCTTAAACCCTTTCTTTTCCCCTTCTGAAAGAGCTGTGGGTACTATAAAGACCACAACTGATTTCTTATTTTTCTTGCCAAAAATTTTTTTATAAAACTCGGCAAGCATCAGCTTGGTTGCCGGGAAATCAACCATGATTCCATCCTTTAGGGGACGAAAAGACTTTATATGCTTGGGTGTTCTTCCCATAAATCCCTTGGCCTCGCCACCAACAGCTATGGCCTTTTTATCCCAATAGTTGATCGCCACCACTGCTGGTTCATCAAGGATAATTCCACGGCCTTTCATATAGACAAGGGTATTGGCTGTGCCAAGGTCAATGGCCAGTTTCTTTGCAAATATGGCCATGTTTACATCCAGCTTATTGTTTTTAAATTTTTCATAATCCTGCGCGTACATTTTTTTTCTAAAAACTTTTTTTCACCAATGGGCATGGAGAGGCGATAATACCATCTCCCCTTGCCCAGACAATATTTTTATAAAAATATGCGCCATCGTCGCCCCTTAAACACCCCGCTTTTAGCCCTGTAAATCCCCCTGCCGAAAGGAGGCCTTTAAAGGAGTTTCTCCATCAGGGTGGAAAATCCAAAAAATGGCGTATTTTTACGTATTTTTTCCCCTTTAACGTATTGAATTTTTTTTAATTTTCGTCTATTATTTCTCACAAATTAACTCCGCCTGTGAGACTATACTTTTTCAGCAATATATTATTGCTCTTATGCATCGTTTTTCACACAAATAAAATCTTCTTTTTTTACTGTTTAAAGCTTCTTGATAACCTGTTGATAAGTTTTTTAGGTCCTTTTGTCACAAATCTGCCAAGGTTTGTTTTTTGATTTTTTTTTGAATTATTTTAGATAGTTATGAAGACTATCAACATATCAACAGCCTTAATAATCATAGTTTTTTAATTTATATATATTTACTACTTAACACCCCTTGATAAACCACCTCCACAGAAGGAAAAGTTTTCAAGGGCATTATTTTATGAGGAGCTGATCACATGTCCATCGTTGTCAATATTGCCAGGGATGATTTGTTAAATGGCCTTGCATCTCTACAAAATATAACGGCCAAAAAGGGAACCATCGCTATACTTTCCAACGTTCTTATAAGTACAGGAAATGATACTGTTGAGCTCACCTGTACAGATTTGGAGATAGGCCTGCGCTGCCGCCTACCTGCGGAAGTCATGTCCCCTGGAAGTATTACCCTGCCCTGTAAGAAGCTCTTTGAGATCATACGGGAGGCGGGCAGTGACCATATCCACATCGAGGAAACGGAAAAGAGCTGGGTCAAGGTCTCTGTGGAAACAGGGGATTATAATATCGCCGGCATGGAGAGTGACGAATTTCCTAATTTTCCCGAGTATGACCAGGAGAATCTTATTACTGTAGAGGCCGGTAAGCTCCAGGAACTCATTGATAAAACTATTTTTTCAATGGCAAGCGAGGGTGAGAGCCAATTTACCCTGACCAGTGTGCTTGTGGAGAGTAAGGAGAGGGATGGTGATAAATTCCTCCGTTTTGTCTCCTCAGATGGCCATAGGCTTTCTGTTATGCAGGTTCCCATGACTGCGGATATTGATTCCCTAAAAATCAATAAAAACACCCTTATTCCCAAAAAAGGCGTCCAGGAGATGCGTAAATTCTGTGAAGGAATGGACGAGGTCTCTTTTGCCATTGAGGAAAAACAGGCCGTACTGAAATCAGAAAACGATATCTTAATTATCCGCCTGATAAATGGGGATTTTCCAGATTATAAGCCCCTTATAGATGTCATTGACCGCGATAAATTTATTGAGATAGCCAAAGAACCCCTTATCCATGCCTTTCGGCGTATGAATCTCTTTGCTGAGGACAAGTTCAATATTGTTCAGTTTTCCCTGGTGGAAGGCAAGATAGTCCTGTCATCCCAGTCCATGGACATTGGTAATGCCAGGGAGGATATAGAGGTCGCGTACAGTGGTGATGAAATAAAACTTGGTTTCAACGGCAAGTATTTCATCGAAACCCTGTCAGCCATGAAGAGCGCTAAGGTTAGGGTCTATATAGCATCCAACGAGAGTCCCTGTATGATTCTTTCCGAGAATGACCCTGAGTTTATTTCCATCATTATGCCCATGCATTTATAGCTTCAGTTGGGCCCTTGACGGCTCAAAAGCCCCGCCCCGCCGGAGATGAGCGAAGACCTCGGGTGCACCCCCCCAAGGGGGTATAAAAAAGAACCCTTAAAAAGTGAAAAACAATAAGAAGTACCATGGGGTTCATCTACCTGTACTTCTTTATTTATTTTAACCCCTATAACTTCTTTACCTAAAAGAGGAACACACTTTGTCAGAAGAAACCAAACAGGATTATGATGCTGAACAGATCAAGGTTCTATCAGGCCTTGAGGGCGTACGCATGCGTCCTGCCATGTATATCGGCAATACCCATGAGGAAGGCCTGCATCATCTTATCTATGAGGTGGTGGACAACTCCATTGACGAGGCCCTGGCCGGTCATTGTAATCAGATAAGGGTTGTTTTCCACAAGGATGAATCCGTTTCCGTGGAGGATAACGGCCGTGGTATTCCCACTGATATCCATCCCTCTGAAGGGGTTTCCGCCCTGGAACTGGTTATGTGTACCCTCCATGCCGGTGGTAAGTTCGATCACTCAAGTTACAAGGTTTCCGGCGGCCTGCATGGTGTAGGTGTTTCGGTGGTGAACGCCCTTTCCCTGTGGACCAAGGCCATTGTCCACAGAAACGGCAAGATTTGTGAGCAGACCTATCGGTATGGCATTAAAGATGGCGATGTTACTGAAACTGGTACCACCACTAAAAACGGTACCATCATCACCTTCATGCCGGATCCGGGTATATTTAAAGAAACCACCATCTTCAAATATGAGATTATCCAGACCCGTCTGCGCGAACTTGCCTTTCTAAATAAGGGGGTGAAAATACTCCTGAAGGACGAGCGTACCGGTGCTGAGGATGAGTATCACTTTAAGGGCGGCATCGTCTCCTTTGTCGATTATCTCAACCGAAACCGCACCGTCCTTAACCAGAATCCCATCTATCTCAGCGGCGAAAAGGATAATGTCGAGGTGGAGATAGCCTTCCAGTATTTTGACGGCTATTCCGAACGTCTCTTTTCCTTTGTTAATAATATCAACACCAGGGAAGGCGGCACCCATGTCGCTGGTTTTCGCGGGGCGCTTACCAAGTGTATCAACCGCTACGCCAGTGATGATATCGTTCCCAAGAATCTCCAGGCCAAGATGAGTGGTGATGACGTGCGCGAGGGTATTACCTGCATTGTTTCCGTGCGTGTGCCCAATCCGCAGTTTGAAGGCCAGACCAAGACCAAGCTCGGTAATGGCGAGGTAAAGTCCATTGTCGAGTCGATCTGCAACGAAAAGTTGTCCATATTTCTTGAGCAGAATCCCCAGGAAGCCAAGAAGATCCTCTCCAAAACCGTGGATGCCATGCGGGCCCGTGATGCGGCCCGTAAGGCCCGGGATCTGACCCGTAAGAAGGGGGCCGGCATTGATCTGCTCATGGCCGGCAAGCTTGCCGAGTGCCAGTCGAAAAACCCGGAAGAGCGCGAGATATTCCTGGTGGAGGGTGATTCCGCCGGTGGTTCCGCCAAGCAGGGCCGGGACCGATCCAATCAGGCCATCCTGCCCCTACGCGGCAAGATTCTCAATGTTGAAAAGGCCCGTTTTGACAAGATCCTCTCCTCAGAAGAGATTAAGCAGATTATCTCCGCCCTGGGCACCGGCATTGGCAAGGATGATTTTGATGTGGAAAAGCTGCGTTACCACAAGGTCATCATCATGACCGATGCCGATGTGGACGGCGCCCATATCCGCACCCTGCTGCTGACCTTCTTCTATCGCCAGATGCCCCTGTTGGTGGAAAATGGCTTTATCTATATTGCCCAGCCCCCCCTATATCGCCTCGGCCGTGGCAAGAAGGAGAAGTATTTTGCCGATGACCCGGAGTTAAACGAGTATCTCTTTAAGCAGGCCAGTGAGAATTTCAGCGTTGAGATGGAGACCAAAAAGGAGGTTGTCAGCAATGATGACCTGGTGGCCATGCTCAAAAATCTCTCCCTCTACCGTAAGCTCCTTGATTACCTGCAACGCCTCAATATCTGGGATGAGATGGTCGCCTTCTTTCTCGATGAGGAGATCACCACAGCCGACCAGTTTGACGACCAGGATTTTGTGGAAGGGCTGCGCACCAAGATGAAGGAGATGAACATCTCGGTGGGCAATATTCGTCCCTGCCGCTGGAAGCCCAGCTGCTACGAGTTTGATGCGGCCATGAAAGACAAGGCCCATATCTTTTTCACCGTGGGCCCGCAGATACCGCTGATCAACGAGTACAGGGCCGCCATCAAACTCTACCCGCAGATAAAGAAGTACCTAAAGGAGACCTTTGTTATCAAGGTAGGTGATCGGCAGATCCAGGCCCCGGACTGGGATGAGCTGCTCACCTCTATCAAGGCAGAGGGCTTTCGCGGCTCACATCTCCAGCGCTACAAGGGTCTTGGTGAGATGAATCCGGAACAGCTATGGGACACCACCATGGATCCACAACACCGGGTTCTGCTGCAGGTCAATATCAAGGATGCCGAGGCAGCCGACGATATCTTCACCACCCTCATGGGTGACAAGGTGGAGCCCCGCCGGGATTTCATCTACAACCACGCCCTGGAAGTGTCGGAAATAGATATCTAACAGAAAGAATTAAAGAAGTTAGAGAAGTTAAAGAATATGGATTCATCCTTCTTTATTCACTGTAAATTATAGCAAAGAAAAATATGACAACTGACGAGCAAGCATCCCAACCCACCATCAGTATCGAGCAAGAGCTCAAGAAATCCTATCTTGACTATGCCATGAGTGTCATCATTGGCCGAGCCTTACCCGATGTCCGTGACGGTCTGAAACCGGTCCATCGCCGGGCCCTCTTTGCCATGCGGGAGCTCAGTAATTACCATAACCGGCCCTATCTGAAATCTGCCCGTATTGTCGGTGATATCATTGGTAAGTATCATCCCCATGGTGATACGGCCGCCTACGACACCATTGTCCGCATGGCCCAGGATTTTTCCATGCGCTACCAGCTGGTGGACGGTCAGGGTAACTTCGGTTCGGTGGATGGTGATTCCGCTGCTGCCATGCGTTATACCGAGGCGCGGATGACCAAGCTTGACCAGGAGATCATCGCCGACCTGGACAAGGACACCGTGGATTTTGTCCCCACCTACGATAACTCCATGATCGAACCATCGGTTATGCCCACCAAGGTTCCCAATCTGCTGATCAACGGTTCCTCCGGTATTGCCGTTGGTATGGCCACCAATATCCCCCCCCATAATATTACCGAGGTGGTGAACGGCCTGATGGCCATGATTGACAACCCCAATATTACGGTCAATCAGCTCATGGAGCATATCACCGGTCCTGATTTCCCCACCGGCGCCTTTATCTGCGGCCGGGCCGGCATCCGGGAGGCCTATGAAACAGGGCGCGGTTCCGTACTGATGCGGGCCAAGACCCATATTGAAAAGAGCAAGAAGGCAAACAGGGAGTCCATCGTCATCACCGAGATTCCCTATATGCAGAACAAGGCCAAACTCGTTGAGAAGATCGCTGAGCTCATCAAGGATAAGCGTATTGAGTCCATCTCCGCCCTGCGCGATGAGTCTGACCGCCATGGTATGCGCATAGTCATTGATCTCAAAAAGGATGAGATTGCCGAGGTGGTGATCAACCAGCTCTATAAGATGACACCGCTGCAGAGGAGCTTTGGTATCATCCTGCTCTCCATCGTTAACCAGAAGCCGGAGATCCTCAACCTCAAGCAGATTCTTGAGCATTTTATCCTCCATCGCAAGACCGTGGTTTACCGCCGTACCGCCTTTGAGCTCAAAAAAGCGGCGGCCAAGGCCCATATCCTCGAGGGTCAGAAGATTGCCCTGGATAATCTTGACGAGGTCGTCGCCCTGATCAAGGCCTCAGCCAATCCGGCCGAGGCCCGTACCGGACTGATGGAGCGCTTTAAGCTCTCCGAGAACCAGGCCCAGTCCATTCTCGATATGCGCCTCCAGAAACTCACCGGCCTTGAACGCGACAAGATCCTCAATGAACTCAAAGAGCTGCTGGAAAAAATTGCCTGGTTTGAAAAGGTGCTCGCCGATGAGGGACTGGTCATGGATATCATCCGTGGTGAGTTCAATGAGATCATCGAACAGTATGGTGACGATCGTCGTACCGAGATCATTGACGCCCCGGATGAGATCCTGCCCGAGGACCTCATCCAGCAGCAGGACATGGTGGTAACGGTTACCCATGCCGGCTATATCAAGCGTAATCCCGTTGATCTCTATCGTTCCCAGCGCCGGGGCGGTAAGGGGGTGAAGGGCATCAATGCGGTGGAGGATGATTTTGTCAACAACCTCTATCTGGCCTCCACCCATGATGCCTTCCTCTTTTTCACCAATTACGGCAAGGTGTTCTGGCGTAAGGTCTATGAGATTCCCCAGGCCAGCCGTATTGCCCGGGGCAAGGCCATTGTTAATTTCCTCGAGCTGGCTGAGGGTGAGAAGCTGGCCGCCATCCTGCCCATCAAGTCCTTTGCCATGGAGGAGGGTGAGGAGTATGTCCTCATGGTCACCAAGAAGGGCGTGGTGAAAAAGACCATTCTCTCCGAATTTGCCCGCCCCATGCGCAAGGGTAAGATCGCCCTCAAGATCCGAGAGGATGAGGAGATTATCACCGCTGCCGTTACCAACGGCGACAACGAGGTGTTCCTGCTGTCCAGAAACGGTATGTCAGTGCGTTTTATTGAAACGGATGTCCGGGCCATGGGCCGCACGGCAAGTGGTGTGCGCGGTATCCGTCTGGCTGAGGATGACGAGGTGGTTGCGGCCGAGGTTCTTAACCGCGAGGAATCAATCCTGGTGGTCACTGAAAACGGCTATGGTAAACGAAGCCCGGTTGACGAATACCGGATCACCAAGCGCGGTGGTAAGGGCGTCCGGGCCATTAAGCCCAGTGAGCGCAACGGCAAGGTGGTCAAGGCCTGTCAGATCACCGATGGGGATGAGATCATGCTCATCACCGATGGTGGTAAGATTATCCGGATGAATATGGATAATATGCGGGTCATCGGCCGTAATACCAAGGGTGTGCGGATGATTAAGCTTGGTGATAATGAGAAGGTGGTGGCCATGGATATGGTGCCGCCGGATAGTGGCAGTGATGGGGATGATATTGAGGATGTTGAGGATGAAGGGGGCGGTGAAGAGTAAGTCCTCGGCCGGATTGGACAATGGCTGAATTGGCAAGAATACTTCGGCCGGGTGGAATGCTGTTAATCGCCGTTCCAATAGTTCCAAAAGGTATTTCACATATTCGGGAAAGGCAATTTGCCCGGGAGTTGAAAAGCGGCAAACGCAAGGACGGGCACCATATCCATGCTTTCTGGCCGACAAGGGCCCGTCAACTAGCTACAGATGCTGGGTTTCAGGTAGAGTTTACCTCTGGCGCATACCTGTTGCGCAAGCAGGGGAGTTGGATAGAAAACTCTAAGGTTTGGACTCGAATCAACCAGTTTCTGGGAGCCTGCTTTCCTGCATTGAGCCAGGAATTTTATATGCAGCTCCGAAAAATTTAGGGTTATACCCGTCTGGCAGGATAAAGGCCCCCGTGATTAATGGCCTTTTCGTCCATTGGCCCGGCTCGGAACTTACCCACGGCACCCTGTCTAATCCTTTGCACGCCCCAGGATAAGTGGGCTATGCACCCACACCTCATTCTTCTTTAGCAAGCCCCTTTCCCTCCTTGATCCGGATAAATGAGGGGAATTTTGGAAGGCCTGATTTGAAAAAACCATAATACTTAAAGGTGATAATGGAACTAATTGGTGGCGGATTATGCCGTTCAGCATCGCTGAAACCAGTTCCAATCTTAAATCTCCTTTTGTTGGGCAACTCCACCAGCATTGAACCGAGCCGTCCCCGGTTTCTGCCCCTACCTTCAATATGGCCAATGACCACGGCCTCCATGTCAAAGAAACTTTTAACCTTTAAGATATCTTTGCTCCGGCCGCTTTGATAAAGGGCGTCAGCCTTCCTGACAATCAGCCCTTCACCACCTAATTTTTCCACCCGCTGCAATTCGATTTCCAGCTGTTTATTGTCTTGAAGGAGTTTCTGGGGAATCACAAAGGCATATGGGCTTGGCTGATGCTTGAACCAGTCCTTCGCCTTTTGCAGTCGCTGGCTAAATCCCCCCATTGCCCGCGGTACATCAAATATTGCAAACTGGAGTTGCAGCCAGCCGTCATGGGGCTGATGTCGTTTGATAATGGACATGGTTTGCGCAAAGGTTTGGCGCCCTCCCCAGATTTCTCCTTCCAGGGCAAAGGGTGGAAGGCCCTGGACAAACAGGGCTGGCGGTTGAAAGGGGATGCCATTCTTGCTGACTAATTTTTTTCCATCCCAGTAGCCCCGAACACCGTCTAGTTTTTCACTGACGAGCCAGCCTGTAACATTGATACTATTGGTGTAGACCTGGGGGAGCAGAATATCGAGGGCATGGGCGGGTAAGGGGAGGCTGTATACAGCGAGACAGAGTCCGAGAATCCATTTTTTCAATGGCGTAACCTGGCAATCTCTTTGTGTGATAGGGGCATTGGCAATGGTGGTTGTCTATCCGGTAGTTCACTGGGGGGCTGATGGCGTGAAGCGGCAATTTTTTCTAACAGAGAAAGGCCCGGATTATTTACTGCCCCGTTAATGCCCCTAAGCGGCTCTGGCCCCGCAGCATTTCTTGAACTTCTTGCCGCTGCCGCAGGGGCAGGGCTCATTGCGTCCCAGCTTTGTTTCGCTTTCCCCTTGGGATTGCTGATTATCGCTATCCAGGTAAAGCCAGCGCCCTTCGACCCGGCAGAAGTGGCTTACCTCATGGAGGGTGAAGGATTTGCCCTGGCTCATATAATGGGCCTTGAACTCCACCGTTCCCGTATCATCATTCTCCATGCCGCCCTTTGTGGCAATGACCTCCAGGGCGCACCAGCCTGGGGACATTTCCATGTTCAACTCTTTGGGGGCGGTGTCAGGATGCCATGACCTCAGGAGGTAGGCGGCATTGCCCAGGGCATAGGCGCTGTATCGCGAGCGCATCAGGGCCTCGGCAGTGGGGGCCAGCTTGCCGCACTCCAGATACGGCTTGCAGCAGTATTGGTATTTTTGGCTATTGCCGCAGGGGCAGGGCGTGGTTTTCGGCATGCTCTAAGAATCTTCTCCTGCCCGGACAATAAGGGCATTTTTCTGGGCGGCATTCAGCTGCTTAATGGCGTACTCACGTTTGCTGGCTGTCGAGCGTGATTCTGTTTCCTCAAGGTAAACCAGGCTGACAGGTCGCCGGGAGCGGGTGTATTTGGCTCCGGTTGTCTGGCTGTTATGGGCCATGAGTCGTTTGTCCGGGTCTGTGGTGATACCGGTGTACAGGGTCTGGTCCTGACACCTGACAATATAGACAAACCAGTTTGACGCCATTTTTATACTCTTTTGGGTTCAGGGTGATAACAGATTTTATTGTAGCATTTTGCCGCAGCAATGGAAGCAGAAAGAGCCCGGGGCCAGGGGAGGTTTTTGCATCATTTGGCGGCTGGCCTTGGTCACCATCCTCTGTCCGGCAAATCTCTCCCTATTACCCATTCTGTGGACCGTCTTTCCTGCGCCGCCACCATGGAAGGTGGCGTCATTTTTTGCCTGAAACCGAGGCCTGCCTGTATGTTTGGTTTTTTCTGGGTGTTTTGCCTTTTAAGTTGTCGAAAGGCCCAATGTTTTTATTGACCAGGCTGGGTGTTAGCAATAGAGTGGTTTTTGTTGGCTAACCAGCTAACGCCTTGATTTTACATATGTATCGATACTGTTTGTTAGGTTAACAGGTGTTTGGGGGGCTTTACGGTTTGGGAGATTGGCTGAAGCAGGATATCAGGCGCCTTGCCTATCTTATTCAATATAACCCCAATACCATCATTTTTACCGATCCAGCCGGCAAGATTGAATATGTCAACGCCGTTTTCACCTCCCACACCGGCTATGGGGCCGATGAGGTGGTCGGCCGGCCCATTAAGGGGCTGGGCCTTCATGATTTAAGCTCCATCACCAAGGCCTACGTTTGGCAGGACATCCTTGACGGCTATGTCTGGGAGGGTGAGCTGGTCAGCATTAAGAAGGATGGCAGCCATTCCCCGGAGCAGGTTTTTGTCCTGCCCATTACCGATGGCCAGGATGTGGTAACCTCGGTGGCCTTTATCAAGAGGGATATCACCGAGAGGAAGCTGGCGGAACATGGCCTGCTGGATCTTACCGACACCCTGGAGCAACGGGTTGCTGAGCGGACCAGTGAGCTTGACGCCTCCAATAGGGAGCTCACCGATACCCTGGAGAGGCTGCAACGCATGCAGGACCACCTGGTCCAGACGGAAAAAATGGCGTCTTTGGGCGGACTTATTGCCGGGGTGGCCCATGAGATCAATACCCCGGTGGGCATTGCCTATACCGCCTCCACCCATCTCCGCCAAAATGCCCGGGATATTGCCGCCCGTTTTGAAAGCGGTGAGATGAAGCGCAGTGACCTTGAGGAGTTCCTGGATGTCTGCCAGGAGTCCAGTCGGCTGCTGGTCTCCAACCTGGACCGGGCCAGTGAGCTCATTCGCAGCTTTAAGCTGGTGGCCATTGACCAGTCCGGTGAGGGTCGGCGCCGTTTTTATCTGCGGGAGTATATCGCCGAGATTCTCCTCAGCCTGCGGCCGGTGTTAAAAAAAACCTGCCATGTGGTGGCCGTGGCCGGTGACAAGGGCCTTATTTGGGACAGTTTTCCAGGGGCCTTTTCGCAGGTCCTCACCAACCTGATTACAAACTCCCTTATCCACGCCTATGATGAAGGGCAGGCGGGCAGGCTGGAGATTTCATTCAGGGAGGATGAAGGGCAGCTCTTTTTGACCTTCAGCGATGACGGCAAGGGCATTGCCAGGGAGAATGTCGACCATATTTTTTCGCCCTTTTTCACCACCAACCGGGAACAGGGGGGCAGTGGCCTGGGGCTCCACATTGTCTACAATATTGTCAGCCAGAGGTTGCATGGAACCATTAGCTGTGAGAGTGAGATGGGTAGGGGTACCACCTTTAGAATCACCATGCCCCTTAGTCAGGAAGGAGAAGGTTGAAGATGAGTGATGACGCCATAATATTTGCTGCTGAGGATCCGTCACGGGCTGATGACTTGCACCGGCCGTCCTATAAAAAACCGTGGAAGATCCTCATTGTTGATGATGATGAGGAGGTCCATACCATCACCACCCTGGTGCTCCGCCAGTTTCGTTATGAAAACAGCCCCCTGACCTTTCTCCATGCCTATAACGGTGCAGATGCCCAAAGGCTGATGGCCGAACACCCGGATATCGCTGTCATCCTCCTTGATGTGGTCATGGAACAAGAGGATTCCGGTCTACAGGTGGTGGAGTATGTCCGTAACCATCTAAGAAACGCCTTTGTCCGCATCATTCTGCGCACCGGTCAGCCTGGTCAGGCTCCGGAGGAGAGGATCATCGTTGAATATGACATCAACGATTACAAGGAAAAGACGGAACTCTCCTCCCAAAAGCTCTTTACGGTGATGCTCTCCTCTCTGCGCACCTATCGCCATTTGCTGACCATTGATGCCAACCGGGAGGGCCTCAAGAACATCATCCAGGCCTCGGCCTCTCTTTTTGAGCAGCGTTCCGTCAAGCTCCTGGCCTCCGGTGTACTGACCCAGCTCGTGGCCATCCTTGGTATGAGTCCGGACGCCATGGTCTGCCAGGTTTCTGATCTGGATGAGGAGATTTCCCCGGAGAATATTGAGGTGCTGGCCGGCTCCGGCTGCTATGAGGATCTGGTGCAGAGTGCTGTGGGCAGGGAGCTCCCCCCCCATCTTGTTACTGACCTGAACCGGGCCTGGGATAAAAAATGTTGCCTCTGTCTGGATGATCGCTTTGTCGGGTTTTTCCCCTCAGAATCGGGGGTTGGCGTCCTGCTCTACTGTGAAGGCTGGAACCAGCTCGATGATCTGAGCAAGTCCCTGGTGGAGGTCTACTGCACCAATGTCCATGCCGCCTTTGAAAATGTCCTGCTCAACCAGGAGATTGAAGATACCCAGAAGGAGATCATCTACACCCTGGGCGAGATTGCCGAGGCACGCTCCCGGGAAACAGGCAGCCATGTCAAAAGGGTGTCGAGCATCTCCCGTATTTTAGGTAAGAATTTTGGCCTTTCGCTGGCAGAGGTTGAGATGCTGCGCCTGGCAGCCCCCATGCACGATATCGGCAAGGTGGCCATTCCCGATGGCATCCTCAACCACCCTGGGAAGCTGAGTGAGGATGATTTTTCCACCATGCAGCATCATACCGAGATCGGTTCGGTGATGCTCAGCTCATCACCGCGGGCCATTATGAAGGCGGCGGCCATCATCGCCCTGCAGCACCATGAGAAGTATGACGGCACCGGTTATCCTGAAGGCCTCAAGGGTGAGGATATTAATATCTTCGCCCGCATCGTGGCCCTGGCCGATGTCTATGACGCCCTGAATAATGACCGAGTCTACCGGAAGGCCTTTAAGCCGGAAGAGGTCCTTGCCTATATCAAGGAGGAGCGCGGCCGCCATTTTGACCCTGCCCTGGTGGACGTCTTTTTTGACAACCTGGAGGATATCCAGAATATCCACTAGGGCAATGCCCTTCATATTGAAAGCCTTTCTATTTCTGTAAACTCCTGATGTGCTATCCTGGGTTCTAACGATCGGTTTGGGTTTGTTGCCGATGATCAATGAATACATTGTAGGGAGGTTGCATGCTTATTGTATGTCCGGAATGCGGTAAGGATCACCAGGTGGCGGCTGAAAAGCTGCCTGCTCAGAGGTTTAAGGCCATCTGTCGAGGCTGTGCCGGGAGATTTATTGTTGAGGTCGGGACCTGTCCGGCCTGCGGTGCCAAAAATCAAGGAGGGCAAACCTGCCCCTGCCCTGGGGGCGCCCGGGAAGAAGTCCTTGAGGTTGTTGAGGAAAATGTAGATCCTGCCGCCTCTGCTGTTGACCACGAGGAGCGTGGGGTGGGAGGGCAAGGTCGCCACGCCCCCCAGCTACCTCAGAAATTCAATCAGGAGCGCCAGGAGCACCGCCTGCAGTTCACCGGCACTGGCCAGCAGTTTTTCCGGATCTGGATCGTCAATCTCTTTCTGACCATCATCACCCTGGGGATCTATGCGGCCTGGGCCAAGGTGCGGACCCGGCAATATTTTTACAGCCACACCTCCTGTGGGGGTGAGCCCTTTGACTACCTGGCCGATCCCATGATCATCCTGCGCGGTAATTTGATTATTGGCGGCGGCTTTCTCTTGTACATGCTGACCAATGCCTTTACCCCCCTGGTCAGTTCCCTGGTGGCCCTGGCCTTTGCCCTGCTCTTTCCCCTGCTGGTTTTTAAATCCCTGCGATTTTACGCCCGCAACTCGGCCTATCGCAATATCCGCTTTCATTTCCTGGGCACGGTTGGGGAGAGCTATATAACCTATCTCCTCCTTCCTTTCCTGATGCCCTTTACCCTGGGGCTGATTTTCCCCTATTGGGCCTATCGCCGCAAAAAGTATTTTTTTGACAATTTTGCCTTTGGCAACCAGGGTAACGCCTTCACCGCAACCCCTGTTGATTTCTACAGGATCTACCTAAAGGCCTTTGTTATTATTGTTTTGCCCGTGGCAGTGGTCTTTGTTCTGCTGGTTGTTGTGGGCGGCATGGCCATGGGAATGAACGGTGCTGCCATGGAGGGCATGGCCGGGGGCCTTGTTGCTCTTGTTGGCGTTGTCTATCTCGGTTTCTTTCTGGCCATTATCTTTGCCCAGCAATATGTCTATGCCAAGGTAACCAACTACTGTTGGCGCTCTTCGTCCCTGGGCGCGGTCAACTTTCGTTCCAGCCTGGATGCCGGCCGATTAATGTGGATCAGGGTGACCAACATCATGGCCCTGGTCCTGTCTGCCGGTCTGCTCTTTCCCTGGACCAAGGTCAGGCAGAGTAAGTATATCCTGGAGAATCTCACCGTGATTACCTCCCAGGGCCTTGATGCTTTTGGCGCTGGTGAGCAGGATGCGGAAAATGCCCTGGGTGAGGCTGCCATGGATTTCTTTGATCTTGAGGTGGGTCTCTAATTGTGGTGAATTCTGCTGGCGTTGAGTTTCAAGGCATTTATTTTGACGGCAGGAGCTCCCTGGCCCAAGAGGTGGTCTGTACCCTTGACCATGAGCAGGTGGCGATCCGCAACCTTTCCGGTGCCATCCTTCTCCAGGTTGCCCTGGCAAGGTGCAGTCTCACCCCGCCCTTGGGGAGCAGCCGCCGTTTTCTGAAGTTTCCAGGCGGCGAACGGCTGCAGGTGGAGGAAGCAACAGTCACCTTCCTTGATGAACATCTTCGCTCCCATCCCGGTCTGCAGTTTGTCCATCTCGTGGAGAGTCATTGGCGACTGGTGGCCGCCAGTATGGCCGGACTCATCCTCTGCGTCTGGGCCTTTATGGCCTTTGCCATTCCCCAGCTTGCCGAGAAGGTGGCCCTGGCCACCCCGCCCGGGTTGATGAACAGTATCAGCGATGATGCCATGGAGTTTCTTGACAGGCGATTTTTTGCCGCCTCTGAGCTGGCACCAGGTAGACAGGGCGAGGTGCAGAATCTTTTCAGGGCTCTCTGTGGGGATTTTGCCCCGGCCCAGGGCTGCACCCTTGTTTTTCGCAAGGGTGGTGCGGTTGGGGCCAACGCCTTTGCCCTGCCGTCTGGGCTGGTCGTCATCACCGATGAGCTGGTTGAGTTTGCCCTAAGCAATGAGGAGGTGGAGGGTGTCCTGGCCCATGAGCTGGCCCATGTCAAGGCCCGCCATGGTCTGCGCCGCGTCATCCAGCAGGCCGGGGTGTTCATGTTGATTTCCACCCTGCTCGGCGATGTGGCCTCCCTGACCTCCCTTGGCTCGACCCTGCCCATGATGCTTGTTGAGTCAGGGTACTCCCGCCAGTTTGAGCGGGAGGCCGATGAGCATGCCTGTGGTTATTTTTTAGTAAGAGGCCGCAGTCTCGAGCCCTTTAAGGAGGTGCTCCAGCGACTCACCAGGGATCACCATCTGCCGGCCCTGGCCTCCTTTCTCGCCAGCCATCCGGATCCGGTGAAACGACTCAACTCCATCGAGGAGTTTGAGCGCAGCTATAGGCGGCAACAGGGAGGGGAGCTGGAGGATGGTATCTGAGAATAATAAATAGGGCCAAAAGGCATCTCTTGCCTTTGGCTACCTTGCAAAACTGCTATTTTGCCCGATTACTGCGTCACGGCAAAAATAAAAATGCTCGCATATGACCAATATGCTGCGCTTTTTATTTTCACCGTTCCTTGTCCTCGTACAAAATATCTAGTTTTTCAAGATACCCCTTTATCTTTTCTGACTTCTGACTTCTGACTTCTGTCAACTTCAACCGTCGTCCGTCTTTTCAATCCCGGCTGCCAGGGGCCTGAACTGGAGGTGATAGAGCATCTCCAAATAGCGGTTGGTTTCCTGGCGGTCGAGGTTGGTGGCATATTTCCAGAAGCCGTAGATACAGGTGAGTGACAGCAGCCTCTTGGCGTAGCGTTTCCAGGTGTAGTGACTCTTGACCCGGTTGATGGCCCCCTCGGACAGGTCGTACCAGTGTTCCGGTTCCTCCTGACAGCGCTCAAAAAAATCAGCACTGATCCCGGCGGCCTTATCACCGTGGTTGGGATTAATATGAAAGCCGGAGATCCCGTCTTTAATGATCTCCAGGGGACCGCCATAGCTGGTGGCAAAGGTGGGCAGGCCTGAGGCCATGGCCTCGATCACGGTCAGCCCAAAGGCCTCGAAAAAGGCGGGTTGGATAAAGGCGGAGCGCCGGTCAGCCAGATAGCGGTAGAGCTCGCCGGTGAGGTTCTTATCAAGGCGCATGCCCAGCCAACGGACCTTGCCGTCCAGACCATGTTCATCAAAGAGGGCATGCATGCGGAGAATCTGTTCGCGCTCCTCATTGTCGGAGGAGTTGTCCGGGTTGACGGTGCCGCAGATGAGCAGCAGGTTGGTGAGCTCCTGCAATCTGTCGTTGCCGGCATACCACTCCACCAGGCCGGTGAGGTTTTTGATATGATCCAGGCGGGCCATGGAAAAGATCAGGGGTTTGTCCTGATCCTGTAATACACCGCGACTCTCGTCCCGGCCACCGCCAAAGATCAGATCCTCAAGCTCGCCATGGAGGCCGGTTAAACGCCTCTCCTCATCCGAATAAGGGAAATAGACATCGGCATCTGCCCCTGGCGAGACGATGTTAAATTTGGGATCAAAGACATTGATGCCGCTGACCACCCGTTGCAGGCCCGGCATGGTAAAGGCGGAGTAACTCTCATACTGCCCCACCATATTGGCGCTGCCGGCAATCTCCTGGTAGGTGCTGGTGATGATGAAATCGGCAGCATTCATGGCAATGAGATCAGCGGTGAACTGACAGGAAAAATGGTACTGCTCCTCCATCTCCTGCCAGTAGAGGGCGGAGTAGAGGTATTTGGTCTTTTCCAGGGCATGGGCAATGGTGCATTGGGTGACGCCCAGGCGCAGGGACATGAGGGTGGCCACCAGGTTGCCGTCCGAGTAGTTGCCGATGATCAGATCCGGCCTCCGGCCCAGGCGGGCCATGATCTCCCGTTCCGCCTCCAGCGAGAAGCGTTCCAGATAGGGCCAGATCTCAAAGCGTGAGATCCACTGGGGAATGACGGCGCCATCCTTGGCGCGGAAGGGGATGCGGACAATCTTGACATTCTCGGTGCCGTGGACCTTCTCCTCCACCTGGTTACAGGTGGTATCGCCGGCCTCGGGCAGGAGGCGGGTGAGGATGATAATCTCCGGTTCAATATCAAGACCCTGCTCATGGATGCGGGCCCGCATCTCCTTTTCCAGGGCCCGGACCTGATCGAGGATATAGACCACCTGACCGCCGGTGTCAGGCAGGCCCAGGACGTTTTCCTGGCCGAAATAGCCGTGGGGCGACAGGATAACCACGTTGAAGATCATGGGGATGCGGCTGAAGAATTGCTCCAGGGCGCCATGGTCCGGGGCCTCCAGGATGTCGGCCAGCAGACTGAGGCTGTCGTGGATGCGGCTCACCTTGCGACCCCAGCCCGGCTCAAATCCCATGAGCTGCATATTGGCGCTGACATCATTCCAGGTGGCATCTTTGGGCTGCTCATCCAGGTACTCCATGCCGTTGCGCAGGGCCTGCTGAAGGCCGGTCATGCTGTTGATAGTCTCATTGATCATAAAGGGTATGCCGCCATAGCCATGCTCCTTGAGGAAGGAGAGGATCAGCTCATCGCCCTTGGCAAGGTCATTGGACAGGCGGCTGGAAAAACGGCGGTTGAGAAACTCGACGCCATGGCCAATGGATCGGGTCTGGGTCATCTTGGGGAAATGACGTTCAAAGGGGGTGAG